>NZ_DATMYY010000370.1:0-6427 GCF_035560735.1 Methanospirillum sp. | reverse complement strand
ATCAGATTTGACAGAGTATTGATTTCCTTTATACTGTAATTTGAGTATTCCTTTTTTTTCTTCTGGTGTTTCTCTCGGTCGAAATACTGCGTCTATTCCGGCAATGAGGCTGGTGGAATCGTATGGTTTAATGATAAAGTTATTGGCACCGCAGCTGATCCCCCGTATTACATCCTCTGGATCGTAAAGCTGTGTTACTAGAATTACTGGAACACAGGCTATTGCCGGATCTGATCTTATCGTAGTGCAGAGTTCATAACCATCCATGCCTGGCATCACGATATCGGTAAGAAGAAGGTCGGGCCTGCGTTGTCTGACTGCATCAAGGGCAGCTGTCCCGCTCTCAACAACAGCAGTTTCATACCCGGCCTGATTGAGCAGGTAACAGAGCATATCTGCCTGAGTTCTGCTATCCTCTGCAATCAGAATATATCTCCTTGTGTCGTTCATCCTTTCTCACCGCTAACCGGCCAGCACTTGGAGTTGTTGAGCAATATCTTCTGGAGAAAGTATAAGCGATGCTGCCCCAATCCGCATCGCCTCACCTGGCATCCCATATACTATAGAGCTGGCGCGATCCTGAATAAGAGTTATCGAACCTTTCTTTCGCATATTCAATAGTTCCTGTGATCCATCTGTTCCCATTCCTGTCAGAAGAACTCCTACTGCCGAAGCACCGAGGTTTCCAGCCGCTGATCTAAAAAGATATGATACTGAAGGCCGGAGATTATGTTCTGATGGTGCATCTGAAAGGATAATTCTCAAATCTCCTGACACTCCTGTCTGCACCCCGTCTGGTGCTACATAAAGCACTCCTGGGAGAAGTTTCTCATTTAACCCAGGGATTTTTACATTAAATCCCGTGGATTCAGATAGCCATTCCGCAAATCCCATGATAAATCCCGGGGACATGTGCTGGACCAGAACAAGAGGCAGAGGGAACTTCGGGTCAAGTATTCGGAGTATCGTCTGAATTACCGGTGGGCCTCCGGTTGATGCCCCGATAACAATCACCCGAGGATGAACACCCTTTGGAATTGTTGTATGTTTCAGTGTCTCATTCTTTGGACTATGGGTTCTGACCCTTTTGATAACCTTAATTTCAACATAGGTTCTGATCGCGTTAATAATTTCAAGCGATTTTACTGGAAAATCAGGACTAGTCGGATGAGGTGGTTTAGGAAGGATTGCTAGAGCACCAGCTTCCATAACTCTGAATGAGGCAGCTATCTCGGCAAGGTTATCAACACCGCTTATGATGATAATCGGTATTGGTGATTCTTCCATGATACGCCTGGCTGCCTCAAACCCATCCATTCCGGGCATATTAATGTCCATCGTGATGATATCGGGAGAAAGAATATTGGCAAGCCTGACTGCTTCATTCCCATCAGATGCTGTTCCGATCACAGAAATATCAGGTTCAGACTCCAGAATGCCTGAGAGGAGATCGCGCGAGACCTTTGAGTCATCAACAACGAGGACGTGAATCATGAATTGCTTTTATAGAATATGTCTGCTGATCACTTCAAGCAAGTTACTTTGATCAAAGCTGCTTTTTACAATATATGCAGAAGCTCCAACTGTTATTCCATGCTCACGATCTTCCCGTGAATCAAGTGAGGTAACAAGAATAACTGGAATCTCCGCAAATGCAGGATCATCCCTGATCTTTTCTGTCAGGACAAATCCGTTCATCCGCGGCATATCAACGTCAGATACAACCAGATCCACAGGTTTTTGTTTTAGCTTTATTAATGCGTCAACTCCGTCTACAGCAGTTTCAACACGATATCCAGCTCCTTCCAAAATATTTTTGAGAAGCATCCGTGATGTAATTGAGTCTTCGGTAACCAGGATACTCCGCTGTCCTGCCGGTTCATCCTGCATAAGGGCAGGTTGAGGCAAATGAGGCATTCCTGTTATGGTGGCTGCCAGATCTTCACAATTAATAACCGGAATGACGATTCCATCTCCAGTAACTGAAGCGCCGCTGATATGTCTGACACGTTTCAACTGTGGGCCAAGATTTTTTACTACGATCTCCTGGGCACCTGCTATCTCGTCAACAAGCAGGCAAAACCGTATCCCTGCCGCTGATGTGATTAAAAGGTTGAGAGGTTTTTCTCCGGTTAATCCAGAATCCTGCAGTCCGAGAATATGTGCCAAGCTCACAACAGCCAGTGGTTCATCTTCTTCTATCACAGTCCTGTTCTCGATGGTTTTGAGGTTATCAGGTTTTATTCGAATGACCCGCTCGATAGAACGAAGTGGTAAGAAGAAAGGATGACGGCAGACTATAACCTTAATTCCTCTGAATGTTGCCAGAGAGAGTGGTAAAGTAAGCACGAAAGTGGTTCCATCAGGACCAGTTTCAACTTTGACACTACCCCCGATATGCTCTGTTTTTTCAAGAACAATGGCTAGGCCAAGTCCGCGACCTGAAACATTTGAAATGGTCTTGCTGGTTGAAAGACCAGATCTGAAGATCAGGCGACTGATCTGATCTGGTAAAAGTTCTCCAGCCTCTTCTTTTGTTATGATTCCCCTGGATATGGCATTAGAGAGAATGGTTTCGTGTTCAAGTCCTCTTCCATTATCAGAAATTCGGATCTCTGCTTGATGTCCACGAAGATGGGATACTATGATTTTAATCTCTCCACGTTCCGGCTTTCCCTTTTCCTTTCTTATTTCAGGAGATTCAATCCCGTGATCGATACTATTTCTAATTATATGGAGAATAGGGTCTTTGAGTTCTTCGAGAATTCTTCGATCAATCTCAATCTCTGCACCTGAAATGGTAATATCAACGAATTTCCCATATTCCCGGGAAAGGTCCCGTGCTACACGGGGATACATCTCAAGAAGAGAGGAGGCTGGAACAAGGATGACCTGTTTTATTTCATCGATAAGTTCTGTAGTTGCTGTATCAAGGAGATAATGGTCCCGTGCTGCAGCCCTGGATATTAATGTAAGTTCTTTTTCAAGTACCTGGACAAAATCATGGTTGTACTCCAGAAATTCTGCGAGATGTTCTATCTCTGCCAGGTGAAACCCTGTGGCTTCTGCTCCGGTACGCAAATGTTCGATATCGGTAGTTATCTGTGTCCATGCCCATCGCCATGCCAGGAAATTCTGGAGGAGGCCGCGAATGGAAGAAGAGCGCTGACTGACTGCGAGACGGGCACCCATCAGATCGTCAGCCCGTGCAAAGAGAGTTACTAGGCGGTCTGAAGAAATCTTTATTGTTGAACCGGCCTTGGTGGTTATAGGGGACGGAAGTTTTTCTCCTACAGAAGCCGTCTGTTTTGATCCGGTTCCATACTCCTTCTGATTCAGACTTTCTGATTCGGTAATGGTATTTGGATATTGGATGGTTTTTTCTTTAGATTGTTCTGAATACAGATCCTGAGTGAAAGATTTAATGGAATTATTTATTTTAGGGGCTTGGATTACGGGAGATCCCGGTTCAGATATAGTAGCCGAAGAAGGTGGCTGAGGTGGAATGGGCACTGTTGATGTTTTAGGTAATAATGTCTTGAGTTTTTTAATCAGATCAGTAGTCTTTACTCCTTTCTCTTGTGCAAGGAGTTGTTCAACTGCATGAATAACATCATGGAACAGATCAAATGAATCTGGTGTAAAGGTAAGATTCCCCTTTTTCACTTCAGAAAAAACACTTTCCTGCTGTTGACAAAGCGTCTCAATCTCCCTGAGTCCAACCGCACGGGCAGCCCCTTTCAGGCTGTGGGTTTCTCTGAATACCTGTTCAATTACTTTGTTGTACTCATCAGTTTGAGTTCCATTCTGCTCAAGGACCATCAATCCGGAAGCTATGGTTTGCAGATGTTCCTGTGCCTCCTCTTTAAAGGTTTCAAGTAGTTGGGCCAGAAATTCTTCCCCGGTCAGACCCATCCTATGCCCTCATTAGAGTTTGAACCGTTCAGTTATCTGTTTGAGACTAATACCCAGGTCATGAAGATCCTTTGCGGTCTTCTCAACCTGTCTGGTCACTTCAAGGTTGTTCTGTGCCGCCAACCTGATACTCTCCATCGCTGATGAGATCTGATCCATTCCTACAACCTGCTCCTGACTTGAAGCTGTTATCTGTACTGCAGCCTTGGATGCTTCATTTATATTCTGGGCAAGTACTGCAATAGCATCCCTGGCATCATTACTGAGTTTAAGACCGTTTACTACTGTCTTTGTTCCCTGCTCGGTAGAGATTACAGTCGAACTGATTCCACGCTGTATATCTGTGAGTATTGTCCTTATGTGAGTTGTTGCAAGTTTTGACTGTTCAGCAAGACTTTTGATCTCCTGTGCGACTACTCCAAATCCTCTTCCGTATTCACCTGCTTTTGCTGCTTCTATTGATGCATTCACCGCAAGAAGGTTGGATTGTTCAGCTATGTCAGTAACCGTTGCGATGATCTCCCCAATAGCCTGGCTCTGTTCACTGAGTTTGACAACACTCCCGGCAATGGATTCCATCTGTTGCTGGATTTGAGTCATACCTGCAAGTATCTCATTCACCGACTCCTGACCCGTTTTTGCAACCTGGCTCACAGCCATGGATTTATCAGAAACGTTTCTTGCCTTAATATTGGTTATTTCAGTTGTTTTTCTGACCTCTTCTACAGTAGCTGAGGTCTCATTAACTGAAGTTGCTGTCTGAGCGGTACCTGATGATAGTTCAGCAGTGACTGAAAGGATCTCGCTAGAAGCTGCAGAAAGGACATTGACAGATTCAAACAGTTCCTCATTGATCATCTTCATCATACGGGAGAGTTCTATTCCTATCTCATTGAGTGCGTTTTTGAACTCAACGAAATCTCCCTTCACGTCAAGATTCTCGTTCATCCTGGCACTGAAGTTCCCTGTTGCAAACTCCTGAGAAACACGCATCGCTTCATGTAGGGGCTCTACTACTGCATTAAGAGTCGAGTTCATACCCTCAACGATCTTCCGGTAGTCGCCAGTATGACGATTTGGATCAGCTCGTGCCAGGAGTTCTCCCCTGACTGCCATATCATTAAGAGAGCCCATATCGTCGAGCAATAAATTAATCGCATCAATACAGGTATTCAGGTTATTCTTAAGCTCGTTGAAGTCCCCACTGTATGGGTCTGTAATATGGGCAGGGATCTCACCTTTGGCTATTCTATCTATATATTCTGCCGCAACATTGAGCGGTCCGATGACTGCATCAAGTGTAGAGTTAACACCTTCCACAATTTTTCTGAAGTCACCGCGGTGTTTTGATGCATCAGCACGAATACTGAGTTCTCCTCTTATGGCGGCCTCGCTCTGCATGCGTGAGTCTTCTATCAGATGATTAATGGCGATTATACACGTGTTCAGGTTGTTTTTCAGTTCGTTGAAATCTCCGTTGTATGATTCAGTAATTACGGATGGTATATCCCCTTTAGCTATCCTGTCTACATATTCGGCAGCAATATTGAGCGGCCCGATGACAGCATCAAGGGTTGCATTAACTTCTGATATGATGAGCCTGAAATCTCCTTCATGTAGTGTTGGATCTGCCCTTATTGACAGTTCACCGTTTAATGCTGCCCTGGTGAGAGCCCGGGTATCAGTAACCATAGCCGTGATGGATTCTCCCATTTGGTTTAATGAGGATCCGAGCATTCCAATCTCATCTCTCCTTTTGAAAGAAACCCGTGCAGTACATGTTCCCTTGCCAATCTGCTCTGCAACAGAGACTGCCTCTTCTAATGGTTTTGTGATACTAAGTGAGAGGTAAAGACCGAATCCAAGTGAACATAGTGCTACAATAAGGGTTGTTACAATAAAGACAACTGCTGAAAAGTAGGATGTTGAATTGCTGTTTTTCCTAAGATCGTCTGCCTGTTTAACTGAGCCAGTTATCCGGGTATCAATAATTTTAAGGACTTCGTTTCGGATGATGACTGGTCTTCCAGTAGCAGAGAGTGTCTGAATTGCTTCATTCTGGTTTCCTGCATCGACTGCATCCATCGTCTGCTGGTAAGATTGATTAAGTTCATTTATTAGCTCTGATAATCTGTCTATATCGGCACTTGTTGTAGGGTCTGTGTAATGTTCTTTGTAATTGATGATACTGCTTTCAAGAGATGAAAATGATGATGAGAGGTTTTCTTTTAAAGACTTCCGCTCTTCGGGAAAAAGGGTATATCTGAGAAGATTTGTTCTGATGGTTCCTATCTGAGCATTAACCTGATCCAGTGTGTGGACTGGGATAAGTGCTTGTTCATACATCACATCGCTATCCTTGGCAATGTTTTGCATATTCACAATTCCAAAGATAGCGATGATGACCATAATCAGGCAGATTGCCAGAAATCCTCCAACAAGTTTGTATCCGATCTGTGTATCATCAAGTAATTTCATTGATATTCCTCATATTTTCAAGATTTTTCGACAT
>NZ_DATMYY010000369.1:0-3064 GCF_035560735.1 Methanospirillum sp. | reverse complement strand
GTACAATTCATTGTTATTGATCCTTCTCATTCTGGCCTGCTCCAGTATTGTTGTGCATGCTGACAAGACAGCCATCAACCTTGACACAGATGGAAATAATTTTGTATCAGCAGGAAAGTATCAGGAAGCGCTTGATGCGTATTCAAAATCTGCAGAACTTGACCCTTCATATGCACAGGCATGGAATGGAAAGGGCGTTTCACTGTTTTATCTCAGGCGGTATGACGAAGCACTTGAGGCATATGATAAGGCCCTAGCCCTGGATTCACAGTTTATCAGTGTGTATAACAACCAGGGCCGTTCACTATCTGAACTCGGGAAATACGATGATGCATTGAAGGCTTTTGACAAAGCAGTAGAACTGAATCCCAAATTTGCAGAGGCCTGGTTCAACAAAGGAAAAGTCCTTGAAAAGATGGGGCAGAATGAGTCAGCGCAGGTTGCTTTTAATAAGTCATCTGATAATGACTCCCTGACCAGCAAACAATGGTCAGTGAAGGGATTAACGTATTATGAACACGGGATGTATCAGGCAGCAGTAGATGCTCTTGATCGTGCCATCCTGAAAGATCCTTCTGATGCAAATTCCTGGCATGCGAAAGGTGATGCATTAAGAGGTCTTGGTAAAACCGATGAAGCTGGCGAAATGTACGAAAAATCAATCTCTCTCAATCCACAGTTATCAAATCCCATGACCAAACATACACCCTTTCCGATCTTCGGCCTGGGCCTGAGTCTTCTTCTGGTCTTTTCTATCCGGTCCGGAAAGATTAAGTTCAGATAAATCTTTCAAGAGAATTTATCTCTTTTCAAAAATTTTAATCATCGCGGGTGAGGTATGCAACGCACTGTGTTGCAGAGGTATCAAAAAAAAGAGGGTTAATACAGACCCTGGGCCTTGACACGATACATCTGCCAGAGAAGTCTGCCGACGACCCGGTAGGTGAAGTCAAGTTCTTCAAAGCTTGGGATGTTGTGGGCATGAAGAATCTTACGGCCCCTGTTCATGGACTCACCACCAAGTAATGTGGGAATGAGTCTCTTGTCTGTTGAACTTGAGAATTTCAGAATCTGATTTGCCATCTGCTCTGAACTTAAGATATTATTTGGGAATCCGATGATGAAACACATATCCCAGAGTGCATCATTCTTTGCCAGAACTTCAAAGGTTTTCCTGAACCGCTCCTCACTTGCATCACCAAGTAGGTCGATTGGGTTGCCCTTATTCCAAAACTCCGGGAGGAACTCATTCATCTCTTTGATCAGATAGTCTGGCAGATCAATGAGTTTGATTCCATACCTCTCGGCGTAATCCGAAGAGAGCACCGCGAATCCTCCGGCATTGGTAACCACAATTGCTCTGCGGCCTTTTGGATACCGTTTTGGATGTGACAACATCTCTGCTGCATGGAATGCTCCGGTAAGGGTGTGGACAACTAACACTCCGGATTTTCTGAATGCTTCCATGTATACATCATAAGATCCAGAGAGCGATCCAGTGTGTGATGCAGCTGCTGCCTGACCACGTGCAGATGATCCTGCCTTCAGGGCAACAACCGGCTTATGTCTGGTGACTTCACTGACGACCTCCATGAAGGCCTTACCGTTCTTGATCTGCTCAATGTAGGTGATGATGACATCAGTGCTTGGATCTGCTGCTGCAGCCCGAAGGTAATCAAAGAAGTTCAGGTCTGCCTGATTTCCGACAGAAACTACCATCGAAAAGCCAATATCCTTGGTCAGGGAGAAGTCAACCACTGTGTTGACGATTGCACCACTCTGAGAGATGAATGCAATATTGCCCGGGTTTGGTGACTGAGATACATATGTGGTATCGAGACCGATCGGCGGAATGATGAGGCCAAGGCAGTTCGGGCCAACGATCCTGGTCCCATACTTGTGAGCGATCTGAACAATCCGGTCCTCAAGCATATGACCTTCCTCGCTCATCTCCTTGAAACCGGCTGTTATCACAACAGCGATTTTCACGCCTTTCTTACCGCACTCTTCCATGACCCCTGGAACGTGCCTGGCAGGAACAGTGATGACCGCGAGATCTACTGTTTCTTCCGGGACATCAAGGATGGTTGGAAATGCCTGAAGACCCTGGATCGAATCTCGTTTGTTGTTGATAGGGTAGACCTTTCCCGGGAAGTGCAGAAGGTTGTGCATAACTGCATACCCCATCTTACTCTTCTCATCTGATGCCCCGATCACAGCCACGGATTTTGGTTTGAAGTAATCAATCGGGACTTCCATCCTGGTGTCGCTCTCGAGCATCTGGATGTTGTCATCCATGATGACACGTGCATCAACTGCACAGGCACCTGAATCATAAAGTCTGATCGGGTTGACATCAAACTCACGAAGTTCGGTCTGGTCAAGGAACATCTTGCAGATGTTCTTGATGATCTGGATGAGAACCTCTTCGTCTTTTGGTTTGGAGCCACGGTATCCGGTGATGAGCGGATATGAGTTGATCTCCTTGACCATCTCCCTGATCTCCTGTTCATCGATTGGAAGAATCCGAAGTGTTACATCCTTCATCAGTTCGACAAGGGTTCCACCGACACCAAAGGTGATAACTTTCCCAAACGTCGGATCAGTTTTTCCTCCTATGATAAGTTCAAGACCCGGAAAAGCCTGATTCTCAACGATTACACCGGTGATCTCTGCCTGGGGATTATATGCCCTGGCACCTGAAACGATCTGGTTAAAGGCCGACTGGGCTGCTTCCTTGGTACCGACTCCGACAATAACTCCACCTGCATCACTCTTGTGAATGATCTGTGGTGAGATGATCTTCATTACTACCGGAAAGCCGATGGCCTCTGCAGCCTCTCCAGCATCCTCGGCACGGGTTACTATCCTGTACTTGGGGGTCGGAATTCCATACTTGTTGAGGAGATCGTACCCCTCAGACTCACTGAGCATCCATTCTGCCATGAATCAACCTCATATCATCAGAACTCTACCGTCTTTTTGAAACAGCAAAGTTCTACAAATGACGAAGTTAACTTCGTCACTTTCTTACCTATTTTGTAAACCACCATTCCATATAAAC
>NZ_DATMYY010000368.1:0-2716 GCF_035560735.1 Methanospirillum sp. | reverse complement strand
GCAAATATACTCATGGCTTACCCAGTCACAATCATTATCTCTAATACTCCCAAAGAAGACATAGATCTCATTTGAATGATCCACACACGGATGTAATTTATAAACCGGTGATCTATGTCCAGAACTAAATCGTCATCAAATTCCCCAGAAAAAAAATCTGAACAGACCCCTGAGGAAAACCTTTCAACAAAAATTCCTATTGTTGGTATTGGAGCGTCTGCAGGAGGTCTTGAAGCCTTCGAACAATTTTTTAAGCTTATCCCGGTTGATACCGGAATGGCCTTCATTCTCGTGCCACACCTGGACCCTGATCACGAAAGTATGCTCGCCGATATCCTTGGACGAGTTACGACAATGCCGGTCGTGGAGGCACGAGATCAGATGGAAGTGCAGCCAAATCACGTATATATTATTGCTCCAAATCGTGAAATGGCCATCTTTCATCGTCAGATTCATTTGAGTATCCCAACAGCCCCCAAAGGACAGCAGATGAAGATTGATCTCTTCTTCCGATCTCTGGCTGAAGAACAGGAAGACAAAGCTATTGGTATTGTTTTCTCTGGCACCGGAACTGATGGTACCCTTGGACTTCGCGCTATTCAGGGGGCAGGTGGCATTACCTTTGTTCAGGATCCAAAGAGCGCCAAATATGACGGAATGCCAACCAGTGCTATAGGCAGCGGATATGCAACCTATGTCCTCACAGTAGAAGAGATGCCAACAGAACTCATTGCCTGTGTAAAAAATCTCTTTCAGCAATCCAATGTTCAAATTGTGAATGAAAATCCGGTGGATTTAGATAAAAATGGTGCAATATCAAGAATTCTGAGAATCATCAGAACCAAAACCGGACATGACTTCTCCCAGTACAAGAGGAGCACAATTCACCGGAGAATTGCGAGACGTATGTCAATTCACGTCATCGAAGACACCATGGTTTATGCCAGATATCTGGAGGAACATCCAGACGAGGTGAAGACCCTCTTTCGCGAACTATTGATTAATGTGACCAGTTTCTTTAGAGATCCGGTAGCATTTGAAATTTTAAAAGCGGATATTCTTCCTAAAATAATCAAGAAAAAGGAAGAATATGAGTCAATCCGGCTCTGGGTTCCTGGATGCTCAACAGGAGAAGAGGCATACTCGCTTTCTATCATTATCAGAGAAATTCTGGATGATCTTGGGAAAGACTGTAAAGTTCAGATATACAGTACAGACCTTGCCGAGGATGTGATAGCAACCGCTCGGAAAGGATTCTATCCTCCCAATATTGCATCTGACATCTCATCTGAGCGACTGAAGAAGTTCTTTATCAGAGAAGAAAATGGGTACCAGGTGAAGAAAGAAATTCGAGAGATGATAATCTACGCAACCCAGAATATCATCAAAGATCCACCATTCACAAAACTTGATCTCATCAGTTGTCGGAATCTGCTCATCTATCTGGACTCAGATCTTCAGTCCAAATTGATCTCAACTTTTCATTACGCTTTAAATCAAGGGGGTATCCTCTTTATCTCATCTTCAGAGAGTATCGGCTCAGCCACTGACCTTTTTAAACCAATTGATCGGAAATGGAAAATTTATGAGGCATTAGGAATCAAATCGGGTGTTCCTGTGATGACGGAGACATCTGCCTTATGGGATGAATCCCGTCATCCGGTATCAGATCCAACACGTTATCCTAAGCAGTCTTCTACTGTACTAAAGGGAGATCTGATGAGACAAGCATTGCTTCAGGCATACACACCACCATCAGTAATTACCGACGAGGGGGGAAACCTGCTGTATATACATGGGGATACTGGTAAGTTTCTTCGTCCGGCGCAGGGTCAGATGAGTATTTCTGTTGTTGATATGGCAAGAGAAGGACTGGAACTCGATCTTCGGACCGCAATATTTTCCGCTAAATCTCAAAAGAAGGTTATAAGGACAAACAATCTCCAGGTTCGAACCAATGGGGGATTTGAATCGGTAGACCTTGAAGTTAGACCAATTATTGGCACTGATCCCATGCGGGGAAATCTTATCATCAGTTTTATTACTCCCGACACGACTTCCTCACCTGAAGGTACAGGCTATAAAGGAACTAACCGGAGAAAGCAGAGCATACCTGGCCGTGTTGATGAACTCGAACAAGAACTTCGGTTCACCAAAGAGAATCTTCAGGCAACTGTTGAAGAGATGCAGGCTGGTACAGAAGAGTTAAAGTCAACAAACGAAGAACTACAATCAACCAATGAAGAACTGCAATCCACGAATGAGGAACTGGAAACCTCCCGCGAAGAACTTCAATCGGTCAATGAAGAGATGATGACCGTCAACGGAGAATTGCAGGCAAAGATTGGGCAACTAATCGGTATTCAGAACGATATGAAGAATTTTCAGGCTAGCACAGGCATTGGGACCATCTTCCTGGATATTAATCTTAAAATCCGTCAGTTCACGCCGGAAGCAGCAAAGATCTACAAGGTTGTCTCCTCTGATATTGGCAGATCACTGAGCGACATCAAATCAATTTTACTATCAGATTACCTGATAGACTATGCACAAGAGGTTCTTGAATCACTTATACCCCAGGAAAAAGAGACACAAACCATAGATAAACTCTGGTTTTTGGTCAGGATCTTACCATACCGGACATTTGAAAATGTAATAGATGGAGTTGTGATCAGTTTTATTGATATTACCGGTAGAAAAGCGGCCGAAGTAGAAC
>NZ_DATMYY010000367.1:0-3334 GCF_035560735.1 Methanospirillum sp. | reverse complement strand
TATTAGTATGGATCAGAGATTTCAAGTATGGCTGCAGAACGGGAAAACCTCAATAAAATCCGTTCGCTGCTCAAATTTCATCCCCGTGGCCTGACCATCTCTGATATTTCGCAGCGTCTGAAAATGAACCGGAATTCGGTTGCGAAATATCTTGAGATCCTTGAAATATCAGGATGTGTTGAGATGCGCCAGATGGGGGCTGCGAAGGTCTTTTATATTTCTCAGCGGATCCCCCTTGCATCTATCCTCGGATTCACCAAAGAGGGAATTGTTGTCATCAATGAGGAAGGCAGGATTAACCAGGTAAATGACAGGTTCTGCCAGATGTTTGATCTGCATCAGGATGAGATTCTGAGCGCTCCTATTACTGGCCTTCCCCAGAATCTTCTCAGTGTCCTGACAAGTCAGCGTCTTATGGACGGTCTTGGCGAAAAGGCTGAACAAACGCGTATCCTTAAAATGGAGGAGTATGACTGGACCCAGTATTACAAGGTCAGGATACTGAACACCATATTTGATACTGGTGAGCACGGCCAGACTGTCATCATTGAGGACATCACTCTTGAAAAAGAGATGGAAGAGCGCCTTCGCCTCAATGAAGCGCGGTACCGTGGAATTGTCGAAGACCAACTTGAGATGATCTGCAGGTATACGCCAGATGGAAAGATTACGTTTGCCAACGATGCATTCTGCAGGAACTTAAATATCACCCCTGAAGAGGTGGTGAACCGTTCAATCTTTTCATACCATCCAGCCGAATCCATATCCCGGCTTAAGGCTGGAATGGAGGCCTGCACTCCGCACTCCCCGGTATGGGACCTTGAGATGGAAGTTACACTACCAGGCGAAAAAAAATGCTGGCAGCACTGGATTTACCGGGGAATATTTGATGATCAGGATATGGTTCTGGAGTATCAGGGTGTAGGTCGTGACATTACTGATCGGAAGCGTGCCGAGATCGAACTCCTGATCAAGAGTTGCGCCATTGAATCATCTATCATTCCTATCGGACTTATAACGCTTGATGGGATGGTTACCTATGTCAATCCTGCATTTTTGCAGATGTGGGGGTATAAGCATCTGTCTGATGTTCTTGGACTTCCGATGGAACATTTTGCCCATGGAAATGTTGATTCGCTGCGAAAAATCTTTGAGATAAAGCAGGCTGTCTCCCGTGAAGGTGAGTTTTCCGGCGAGTTAACTGGAACCCAGAGATCTGGAGAGAAATTTAACCTTCTTCTCACAGTCTCGGTGGTGAAGGATACAGAAGGATCTCCGCTCTGTCTTATCGGGTATTTCAACGATATATCCCCCCTTGTCAGGATGAACCGTGAAGTACAGATGAAGGAGACTGCTATCTCCCATTCGTATGAAGGAGTAGCCATCATCTGTCCTGATGGGCGCATTAGTTATAGTAATCCTGCTTTCACGAGAATATTTCAGCGTATTCCTGAACACGATCTGTACGGGAAACAGATCGATCTTGTTTATTCCAGTTATCCTCAGCTTGAAGGAAAGAGGGATGAGATCTCTGACTCTCTGGCCAGGAAAGGGAGCTGGATCAGTATTGTATCAGATATTACCGAGGATGGTAAAACCAGTATTATCCAGGTTCATCTCTCCCGCACCAATGATCCGGGAGGAAATCAACTCTGTACTATCTTTTCGGCTCTGGATATTACAGAACAGCGGATGATAGAAGAGTCTCTCTCGATGATGTATCATCACCTTGAGGAGGCTATCGAACATGTTAGTGATCCCACGTTTATCCTTGATAATCACCGGCGTGTTGTTGCATGGAATAATCCGATGGCTGTCCTTACCGGGTTCAGCAGGGATGAGGTGATTGGGACTGCCGGGTATCGGGATGCCTGTAAGCGGTTTGAACCAGCCATTCCCCTGCTTGCTGACCTGATTGATCTTTCTGTCCGTGATCTTATCCGCAATTATCCGTCTGTCTCACGGTTTGGTTCCGGTCTCTTCACCGAAGCATTTCTTCCTTCCCTGCAGAGTGGGAAGGGGGCAGTGATTTGGGCTAAAGCCTCGCCGATCCTTAATACAACCGGTCAGACTATCGGCGTTATTCAGACGATGAAAGACATGACCAACTGGAAACGGGTTACAGAGCATGGGGTGACTCGTGAAGTCTCCTGATTCCAACGTTTTCAAATGGTTTTTTCTTCAAAATGGGCATTACGGTTCTGATTTCAGGTCATGGATACCGTATCTTCATGGCCGTTATTGCAACCAGAAGGATGAGGGTGATTCCATTAGCGAGAATTACCGGCAGTTCCCCGATTACGATTCCATATATGAACCAGAGTGTCATTCCCGTCATGAGGAGAAGGAGCATTCCGTAACTGATGTCATGAGCGTGACGGGTCTTGTATGTCTGCCATACCTGGGGAAGAAATGCAACCGTGGAGCAGAATGCTGCAATGTATCCGGTCGCGTGGAGGAGATCCATACTATAGTTCTCCTGCAGTGCTCATAGGAGTTCTGTAAAATATGGATTGTACTAAAAAAAGAATAAGTTCTTGTGAAATCGCTGAATCAGTTACCTGGCGATTATTTGGTTTCGTACTTCTTAAGGGCGGTGGTGATCTTCTGTATCCGCTCAAGGCTGATCGTCTTCACTTTCTGTGCTGCAATGTCGAAGATGAGATTTGGCGGTACATCCACTTCCTCTGCGAATTTAGTCTGTGTAGTCTTCTTGGTTGCCGTGAGTGCATTGAGCCGTTCAGATACACTTACCGGAACCGGTACCATGGTATCAAGTGCTGGCTGGACAAGTTTTCTGCCCCGCTTTGCTGGTACCTTTACAGGCACTGTTGTCTGCTCTGGAGCCGGGGTTTTAGCCTTTGCTGCCCCTCTCCTTGCTGGAGAAGCTTTTGTTGCAGTGCTCTTGGCCGGTGCCTTTGCAGGTGCTGCTGATGCTTTCTTTACCTGAGTTTTGGCTTTTGATGAAACGGATTTTGCTGGAGCTGCCTTGGCAGGAGATGCCTTAGTGGCAACAGATTTTACCGGTGCCTTTGCAGGTGCTGCAGATGCTGGTTTAGCCTCATCTGATGCGATCTTTACTTTAACCTCTTTCAGTTCAGTCTGCAGGGTTCCAACTGTCTTATTTAACTGGAGCAGTTGCTTTGCCTGCATGTCAATGATCTTTTTGAGATCGGAAATTTCAGAAGTATTTACACTTTCCTGAACTGGTTTGGGTTTTGCCACTGGCTTTACCGGCTTTTTAACGGTTTTTCTTGGTGCTGGTTTTGTTGCCATTATTATCCCCCCTTTATCTGATGAATATTGTATACCACTTTGAAACAGAGTATACCGG
>NZ_DATMYY010000366.1:0-6863 GCF_035560735.1 Methanospirillum sp. | reverse complement strand
CCTTTATATCCCCCACGTAGACCGTTATTCAATCGGGGACGAACTGTAATAATTCGGAACCAGTGAACTCTGAAAAATTCGAACTCGGTGAATTTTTAAGAGAAAATCATTGGTGAAGATAAAATTGCAGAAGGAACCCTGAAGAAACACGAAATGCAATTCGGGATAGCCTTTCGTGTCTTTTCGAATGTTCTTTCCGGATACAATAAAGAAAGCCGGAAGGGACACTCCCAAAATGGAGCTTCGAGATGACGAACAAGATTACCCTTAATCTTATCACCTGCAGGACAATCCAGCAGGGGGTTGCAATGGAGACAGGAAAGACTTCTCAGAAGTACTTTGACGCTGCCTCTATCATCCACATGCATGAGGATGACATGAAGAAACTGGGGATTATGGCTAACACCAATGTCAAAGTTACCAGTAAGGATGGAAGTGTAGTAGTCAAGGCAGTCAGAACCCGAGAAGATCTGGTTCCGGGCCTTGCTCACATTCCAATGGGACCATGGGCAAACGCCATTGTTTCAGCATATACATACTCAACCGGAGAACCATGTTTCAAGGGATTCCCGGTAGATATTGAACCAGCACCAGAGGAGCGGATTATGGGAGCTGTCGAAATAGTTCAGACCCTCTGTTATGGACCTGATAGAAAACCACCGGTGAGGAGTTAAATATGGCAAAAGTTGTTACCGATGTTGTATGTCCATTTTGTGGGACATTATGTGATGATCTTGTAATAACGGTCACCGATGATGAAACCGATATCATTGACTGCCAGAACGCCTGTGCAATCGGTGCTGAAAAATTCCTTCACCTCTCAAAGGCTGCGGGCCATCACAGAGTAACCCGCCCACGCAAACGCCAGCCTGACGGAACATACAAAGAGATCACCTACGACGAAGCCATAGAATATACCGCGCAGATGCTGGCAAGGTCCAAGAAGACACTCTGGTACGGATGGGCATCGACAAGCTGCGAAGCAATGTCTATCGGACACAAGGTTGCTGAAAAGGCCGGAACAATGGTCGACAACTGTGCAACCGTCTGTCACGGCTCTTCTCTTCTCGCAATCCAGGATGTGGGAGTTCCTTCCTGTACCCTTGGAGAAGTCAAGAATCGTGCTGACCGTGTCGTTTTCTGGGGATGCAACCCGGCACACGCTCACCCACGCCACATGTCCAGGTACTCAATCTTCCCCCGTGGTTTCTTCACAACCAAGGGTCACAAGGGGAGGAAGATCATCTGTGTTGACTGCCGGTACACCGATACAGCCAAGTGTGCTGATGAATTCATCCAAGTTGAACAAGGATATGACTACGAACTTCTTGATGCCTTCAGAACAGCTCTCCGTGGAGAACCAATCCCAGATGTAGTCGGTGGTGTTCCGAAAGAGAGGATTATATCAGCTGTTGAAACCCTGAAGGAAGGAAGGTTCGGCGTTATATTCTTCGGAATGGGTATGACCCACACCCTGGGCAGAAACCACAACATCGATATCGCAATCAACTTCACCCGCGACATGAACGACTACACCAAGTTCGCCATCGTCGCTATGAGAGGACACTGGAACGTTACCGGTTCAGGTCAGGTGCTCTCCTGGCAGTACGGATTCCCATACTGTGTGGACCTTACCCGCCGAACCCATGCACGATACCAGCCTGGTGACACATCTTCAGTTGATCTCCTCCGCAGAAAAGAGGTTGATGCATGTATCTGTATCGCTTCAGATATCGGAGCACACTTCCCGATTGAAGCAACCCGCCACATGGCACAGATTCCATCAGTCTGTATCGACCCGCACATCAACCTGACCACTGAGATCTCTGATGTTCACATCCCGGTCGCCCTGGTCGGTGTTGAGGTTGAGGGCTGTGCATACCGGATGGATAATGTCCCAATGGCATGCCGGAAAGTTATCAACCCACCAGAGGGTATGCTTACCGACGAAGAACTCCTTGAAAAGATCTATGTGCGTCTCTGTGAAATCATGGGGGATTCATAAATGACTGAGTATCTGATTAAGAACGGTCATGTCTTTGATGTTGTCAGCGGTGTAAAGGGAGACAAGAAAGACATCGCTATAAAAGATGGGAAGATTGTTGAGAAGGTCTCTTCAAAGGCCAAGACAGTCGATGCATCCGGCAAGACCGTCATGGCCGGAGCACTTGATATTCACTCCCACGTGGCTGGGCCGAAAGTTAACCTCGGACGCTGGTTCAGACCTGAAGACAAGTGGTTCAGGGGACAGATGCGTGGTGGAATTGTCAAGGAGACCTCCCGTATGGAGCAGGGTTTCTCAATTCCGTCCGTCTTCAGGACCGGATACTGCTATGGCAGAATGGGATATACCTTTGTCATGGAAGCAGCAATGCCTCCAATGTATGCAAGGCACGTCCACCATGAGATCCATGAAACTCCGATCATTGATGAAGCAGCACTGCCGGTATTCGGTAACAACTGGTTCGTTATGGAGTACCTCAAGGAGAAAGAGGTAGAGAAGACTGCAGCATATATTGCCTGGCTCATGAGAGTGACCAAGGGATACGGTATCAAGGTCGTCAACCCTGGTGGCACTGAAGCATGGGGATGGGGTCTGAACTGTCTCGGCATCAACGACGAAGTTCCATACTTTGATATCACTCCTGGAGAGATTGTGTCCGGTCTGATCGAGAGCAACGAGTACCTCGGTCTGCCACACTCTGTTCACCTCCATCCGAACAGTCTTGGTGACCCGGGTAACTGTCCAGTAACCATCGACACTATGAAACTTGCCTCCAAGTACAAGGCAAACAACAAGTTCGGCCGTGAGCAGGTTCTGCATATGACTCACCTCCAGTTCCACTCATATGGTGGTTCAGGCTGGGGAGACTTCTGCTCTGCATCCAAGGAGATCATGGATTACGTCAACAAGCACCCGGAGATCACCTTTGATACCGGTAACGTAACCCTTGACGAAACTACCACCATGACTGCAGACGGTCCGTTCGAGCACCACCTCTGTGCACTCAACCACCTTAAGTGGTGTAACGTGGACGTGGAACTTGAGACCGGATCAGGTGTCGTGCCGTTCATCTACAGCCCGAACGTCTTCCCCTGTGCAGTACAGTGGGCAACTGGTCTTGAGCTTGCACTCCTCGCAAAGGATCCAATGCGGACCATGATCACCACTGATCACCCCAACGCAGGTCCGTTCACCCGGTACCCACGTGTCTTCAAGTGGCTCCTCAGCAAGAAGACCCGTGATGAGCAGATGGCAGCCTTCAAGAACAGTGGAAAGGTAGCCGATGCAACCATCCTGAACGAACTGGATCGTGAGATCACCCTTTACGAACTATCACAGATGACCCGTGCAGCTCCGGCAAAGGCCCTCGGTCTCTCCAGCTCCCGTGGTGGTCTTGCAGTTGGCATGGACGCAGAAATTGCGATCTATGACATCGATCCGACGAAACTCCCAACTGATCCAGAAGAGTATGAGAGAGTATTCTCCAATGTCTCATATCTGTTCAAGAATGGAGACATAGTCATCAAAGAGGGAAGCATTGTCCTTGAGAACCCAACCAAGATGACCTTCTGGGTTAATGCACAGGTTCCTGAGAACAAGCAGGTTGCCCGTGATGTCAGAGAGAAGTTCCTCAGGTACTACACTGTTACCCAGCCCAACTACGAAGTTCCTGACTCATATGCACCCCACCCGCATGTGATTGAAACAACCGCAAATGTGTGAGGTATCAGGAATGAAGACAGTAACAATAAAGATGGTAAAGGTCCCCGAACTCTATCTCGAAGGAGATATGATCACCCCTGATCAGTTTGCGGGAAAGACAAACGAAGAGATTGCTGCCCTCCGTTGCTACGAAGGAAGAGAGACCTACAAACTTGGGGATTTCTTTGAGATCCATGGCGATGCAGTTGGAGCAACTCCTGAAGAGACCAAAGTCATTGTAACCGGAGACTGCAAGAAAGTCAAGTACATTGGCATGAACATGACAGCCGGAGAGGTTGTTGTGGAAAGCAGCTGCGATATGTACACCGGTGGATGGATGAAGGGAGGAAAACTCCACATTAAAGGAAACGTGGACTCCTTCTCCGGTCTCGGTATGGAAGGCGGAGAATTTATTGTCGACGGAAACGGCGGCAATTTCATCGGTGCCTCATACCGTGGTGACTGGCGTGGAATGCAGGGCGGTGTTCTCCGAGTCAAGGGCAACGTCGGCAGCGATATCGGTACCTTCATGAATGGGGGAACTCTTATCGTTGAAGGAGATGCTGATGTTCACATCGGTACCCACCAGGAAGGCGGGACCATCATTGTTAAGGGCAATGTCAACCGTCGTGTCGGTGGACAGATGGTGAAGGGAACGATCTATGTCTACGGAACCATCAACTACATGATGCCAGGTTTCAAGTACAACCAGGATGTAGAACTTGAAGTTGACGGTGACAAGGCTGTGTTCTCCGAGTACCTCGGTGACCTTGGAGAGCGTCACTCTAAGTCAAAAGGACAGGTTGTCTACGGTAAACTCTACCAGAAGAAGAACTAATTCCTTCTTTTTTAGCGTAATAGACAGGTTTTCGGCCTGTGATTTGAAAAAAGAATGATCAGTTTTTGATCATATCGATAAATGCTTCAATTCTTGTTCTAATCTGTTCAGAATCAGCTGGTGAATAATCAGTCTCAATCTGGATAACCGGGATATCCTTCTCTTTCATGGCTTTTGAGAGGATCCGTGACTCGACATTGTAGGTGTGGCAACCGATCCAGGTAATATCTACAATGCCGTCTGCGTTGTATTCTTCTGTTACTTTTGCCAGAATTTCCATACGCTCGGTATTCGGGCTCATACAGGAACAGGGAGTCTTCAGATATTTTTTTGCTACTGCATGGAGAAGATCGGAATCAGAGACATCAACATCATGGAGATACTGCTTCATACCTGCACAATTCTCAATGTATACTACAGCTGCACCAGATTCTTCTATGATCTTCAGGACTTTTTCAGAGCCAAGGCCAGTTGGGACACCAGTCACAATAATCCGTGGGGTACCTTTAGGAAATGCTCCATTACCCTCTACCTGCATCTTTTTTGCATCTTGTATGACGGCCTTAAGATGGGTATTGAAGTCCTCTGGATCATAGGTAAAATTCCGTGCCCAGGTTACTTTGAGCATATCCTGCCCAGATAATACTGGCGGGTCTGCCTTGTTCAATTCAGCAAGATCCCTGATAAGCCGGCGTTGTTCATTCATTCGGTTGATTGCTGCTTTGAGAGAATCTGTAGTTATTGTAACTCCAAGTCGCTGCTCAATCTCGGTCTTACAACGCTGAACTTCCGAGTACCAGTATTCATCCTGTGCTTTCCCAACAGCTCCCTGCGGAACTTCCAGAACGATGGTCGGCTTAAAGGTGCTCATCAGTTCAAACATCTTCTTCTTGCCGTCGCAGGTTGTCTCACCAATAATAAACTCAGCATTGACAAAAAACGGACATTTATCAGTTATGGCAAATCCGTAACTGGATTTAATAAGTGGACAAAAGTTTCGGGGCAGATCTTTTTCACCATCTGCGATTGGTTCTTCCTTTGTGGCACAAAGGGCAACAGGAAAACCTCCAGCTGCAAGAACTAACTCCTGCGGGGCAAAAACACAGTAAAACCCGACGACTGGGACTTTTTTCTCTTTTATTGATGCAATTTCGGCTGATGCCCGCGGCATAGCCTGATCAAACCATGCTAATGATTCTGCTCTCATAAATACACCGGTCATGTAAAGTAACTAAACACTGAGACGGAACTGCAATGAGCAACCAATGTCTCACTGCTCAGGTAGATGAATCAAAGAAGTTTCAGTCAGGCTGGATGTTCCAATCTCCCTATAGTATTCACCATTGTGATGAATATGAATCCATATTCATCTAACTATTAGGCAGTATTTTTCATAAGAATCTTGAAGGGTTTTTAAAAAGGGTTCGTTGAGCCATGTTCAGATGAGGTGATATTGGTAATTGTGAATTATGATTGAAGTACACTAACCTGCACTTTCTGCCATGGCTCAACTGTCCCAACCGATAGAACCGCCCCTATGGCACCGGAAAATTCTGCATGCTGCGGGACACTGATATTGAGATTAACCAGAGCAGATATTCTGGAAACGATATCGGAATTTGCTGAAACTCCTCCGGTAAAGATAACTTCAGGAATCAAGGTCAGTCGGGATGCCAGTGAAAGTGTTCGCCTGGCAATAGCATCGTTAATACCTGCAACAATTTCAGGAACCGGATATCCCTGAGAGAGAAGTCCGATTATCTCAGACTCGGCAAAGACCGTACACATGGATGAAAGACGAAGGGGATTAACCTCTGTTCCTATTGTCCCGAGATCTGCAAGTGTTATTGAGAGGGCATCTGCCATAATTGACAGAAATCTGCCAGTTCCAGCAGCACATTTATCGTTCATTGCGAAGTCTGATACTTTCCCATCTTCCCGCAGAGAGATTACTTTTGCATCCTGTCCACCAATATCGATCACTGTCCTACATCCGGGAGCAAGATACATGGCTCCTTTGGCATGGCATCCGATCTCATTCTGTATGGATGAAACTCCAGAGATCATTTTACGACCATAACCGGTTGCGACTATAGTTTCTGGAGATAAATCAGCCGATTCTAAAATATTTCTGGTAAGATCTGAAACTCCCTTCTCATATGAGACCCCTGAACTGATGGCATAGAGTGTCCAGGATGACCCAGTCCAGAGTGCACCTTTAATTCTTGTAGATCCTGCATCAATCCCAAGGATTGATTTACCAGGAGATATTCCGATTATTTCACTTGAGATTCGTTCATTCATATTTGATTCCATCAC
>NZ_DATMYY010000365.1:0-2317 GCF_035560735.1 Methanospirillum sp. | reverse complement strand
ATTCTGGTCTCATCTGAATTTTTCATGTAAGGGGTGATTATTTACCTGCCTCCCGAATATTATACATTAAGGAGCAGATGATATGGACCTGAAAGGAAGCCTGACTGAGAAGAATCTTCTTGCTGCTTTTGCCGGAGAATCCCAGGCACGAACACGATACACCTTCTTTGCAAGTGTCGCAAAGAAGGAGGGGTTTGAGCAGATTTCTGCATTCTTTATGGAGACTGCAGAGAATGAAAAGGAACATGCAAAACTTTTCTTCAAAGCACTGCCTGGTGGCGAGGCTGAGATAACGGCTTCATATCCATCCGGAAAGATTGGAACCACTGCAGAAAACCTAAAGGCTGCGGCAGACGGTGAAAAAATGGAATGGAGCACCCTCTATCCCGGGGCTGCAAATACTGCCGATAAAGAGGGATTCCCACAAATAGCCGAGATATTCAGGCAGATATCGAAGGTTGAAGCAGAACATGAGAAACGTTACCGCAAACTTCTTGTACAGGTAGAAAACTCCACAGTCTTCAGCAGAGAATCGGAGGTCAGATGGAAATGCCGGAACTGCGGATACGTACTCAGCAATAAAAACGCACCCCAGACATGCCCAGTTTGTTCACACCCGATTAGTTACTTTGAACTCTGGTGCGAGAATTACTGAATTGATTCTTTTTTTTATGTCTCACGTGATGGCCTGAACGATTGGTATGGAACTGTTAGTTCAAACCGGACCCCTGATCCCGGGATTCCATCTTCCCGAATTACTATCCTGGTAATCGAGAGAATCTCCTGGATCAGAAACATACCAAAGCCTGTGTGTCGTCCGAATCCTTTCTTAAATATCCTGTCTTTCTCATCGGAATCTATACCTGCCCCGTCATCCTGGTAAATCAGGAGCAGTGTCTCACCTCTGTACTCTTCAGAGAGGGTGACTGTTGTAACCTGACCACCATGCCTGACTGAATTGTCAATCAGGTTGTAAAAAACACGTTCCAGAAGGGGATCAGCTAAAATATCATACTTGATATCTGATACTGAAAACCTGATACTATGATCTGTAAAAGAACCCGCCGTCTTCAGGAACACTGTGCCTGGATTTTGCCAGGAGGGCTGATGTATCCCAATATCTTCGTATTCTCCAGATGCTTCAGCATGCTGCTGCATCAGCCTTAGAGTCCGGTTCATACGGTCATAATACTCAAGAGTTTCCTGTTCTGCTGGATCCTGCTTTAGAAGATAGAGGTACAATTTCAGGGCAGATATCTGATTCAATATATCATGCCTTGAGATCCCTGACAAAAGATGGAGTTTCTGATTCATACCAATAAGCATCTCTTCATTGTGCTTTTTTTCGGTGATATCATGAAAATTTAAAACACGACCCCTGACCGCACCATGTACTTTATACGGTGTTATGGAGAGATCATAGACCCTCCCTGAGCGGGAAGTGAGTTCAGTTGTGACAACCTGATTTCCTTCAGAAAACGCCAGGAAGGGTGACTCATCCAGAGAATCAGGTTTTGCCATGTGGTATTGTATCAGACGGGAGATTAAAAGATCATCCTCTTTGGTCTCATCCGGGGATCTTATGTCCAGTATCTCCCTCGCAGTCCGATTATACCCTTTCACTTTTCCAGCAGGATCGATGACCAGAATGCCATCAGCCGTGGAATCTATGGTTGCCTGGGTAAATGCATTGATATCGCTCAGCTCTGCGGTACGCTCCTGGACCATGCTTTCCAGATGTTCCTGATACCTAATCAGACTCTCTTCGTTTGCTCTCTTATGATCAATCTGAATAATCGTAAACCCAAGGAGGAAGAGTCCAAAAAAGATGACAATACCTGTATCATCATGATCAAAGGGGTATCCAGGGTGATCTGTTCCCCCAATATGAGTAAAGAAGGAGAGGACTAAAACGGTGATTCCTGCGAAAAGCAGTGCCAAAATGAAAATTTCAAGGACAGGAGGAAGGTTGACAATTTTTCGCTTTCTGAGTTCATAAAAAAGACACCCGACAACTGCAGCAAAGATGGCAATTACTAGGTCAGGAGTGTTACCCATACCTCCATCAGAGAGGATCCTGTACATGATGAAAAAACCGGTGATAATGCCTGCTGATACAAATCCCCCTACATATCCTGCAAGGGGAATGAGGACTCCATTTAACCCAATCACGGGGTGGCTTGTACCGGTCCAGGGAACAAGGATCCCCATCGCTGCAGCAAAACAGAATATCAGCCCGACAAGGACAGAGAACCAGAACGTTTTATTGCGATAGATCCAGGAAGGGATATAATTGTATAAGAGGATAAGCATTATG
>NZ_DATMYY010000364.1:0-3076 GCF_035560735.1 Methanospirillum sp. | reverse complement strand
GTATATAACATAGCAAGGAAATATACAACAACTCCTCTGACTCTGGCTGGATTATAAAAAACCCGGATGTTCAGGGAGTAATGGAGGTAGTCCGATGGAAAACGTCATAAACGACAAGCGTCATCGGCACGAAAACACCCGGAGTTCAATCTTCAGGTGGCAGGTGCTGGAACAGAAGAGAGGAACAATCCCCCTTCGACATGGATTAGTTTTTGGAGGCCATTCCACGATGAAGGGGATACGCAATATTGCAGTAAGATCGTGTAAATACTTTCTCTTGATATGTTATTCAGGATTTAAAGTGAAAAGCCGGAGGAATGATGATTCACTCCTCTAGCCGGGGAACCAGGCGGACATCCTCTTTTGATGCACGGAATTTTCTTACAAACCGGGGATACATCGTCTTTCGGATAGGAGATCCTAAAAGTCCGTTTCATCTTGTTGCATGGAAGGATCATAACGAACTGCTTATCCGTGTCCTTTCATCCAGGCAGGCAACGTTTCTAAAAGATCTTACGCATGAGACCAGGATTCTTGTCCCTGTGGTCAAATCGCACAATTTTCCCGGAGATGTTCAGATCTGGATCAGAACTGATCAATTGTGGTACCGGTATGAGGTTTTACCTGGCGGAATAAGATCGCTTGGGGAGGAACCATGACCTCCCCAATTTTTGATACGTTAAACCTGCTTGTACAGCCTGATCAGGTTTTTGAAATCAGGGTTATTGGCGAAGACTTCATGGCATCAGGATACTTCACAGACCATGTAAGAGCTGAAAAAGCAATATGCGACCTGGATGTATATCGCAAAACACAGGGGATCTATATCACCCTTAATGAGATAAATCTCGCATTGCTTTCCCGCAGAGAAAACCGAATGAAAACTCCTCTCACCAAGAGGGATGCAACTACGGCTGATACTGATATTATCAGAAGAAGATGGCTGCCGATTGACATCGACCCAGTTCGCCCGTCCGGAGTATCATCTTCTGAAGATGAACATCAGTCAGCAATCGCACGGTCCATTCAGATCGCCGGTTTTCTTCGTGAACTTGGATGGCCTGACCCTGTCAGGGGTGATAGTGGAAATGGAGCCCATCTTTTATACAGTATTGATCTCCCTAATGACATAGAGAGCAGGGATTTGGTTAAAAGGTGTCTTACAGCCTTGCATCGGATTTTTTCTGATGAACATGTCCTTGTTGATATAGCGAATTTTAATGCAGCACGAATATGGAAACTTTATGGAACAATCTCACGAAAAGGAGATCATACAAAAGAACGACCTCATCGACGTTCATGCCTTCTTGAGATACCTGAAAGAAATGAAATAGTCTCTGTTGACCATCTGATGGTACTTGCATCGCTGAGCGAAGAGCAACCATCACTTCAGAACAATCCTTCATCCAACAGACCGAGAACATTTATCCTGGAGGATTGGCTGAATGCAACCGGATTTTCATACGCCTCCAAACCCTATAATGGAGGAACACTCTTTGTCCTTGATGAATGTCCATTTAGTTCTGATCATAAAGATGGAGCATATGCCATACAGTTTGCGAACGGGGCTGTCTACGCCGGATGTCATCACAACTCCTGTGGCAGTGGAAGGCAACGCTGGAGTGAACTTAAAGAGATGGTACATGAACCTCAAAGTGGCAGGACTTGTCTGCCTGGCTATAGATCAGATTCCGGGTCCTCAAGAAAAACAGAGCGAAAATCACCGGGAAAAGCTGCATTAAAGCGTCAAATTTTAAATGAAGCACGTACTGCACCGGTCTGTGCAGAGGCTGTTTCAGAAGCCTCACGGATTTTGCGAACCGGAGATCCCGTGAAGTTCATGCTGGATACCTTCTCTCAGGATCATGTTGGTGATCAGATTGTAGCTGAATGTATGGTGATGTCTCTTGCATCCCGGTCAGTTTTAAACAGCAAAGGGCTTCATGTTTCAGTAACTGGTGAGAGTGGAAAAGGGAAGAGTCATGCATTTGGGTCCATGCTCAAACAGGTTCCTGCAGAATTCAGACTTGATGGAAGAATGAGTGATAAAGCTCTTTTTTATATCGAGGATATCAGGCCCGGTTCGGTTATTGCCCTTGATGATACCGCTCTCTCTGAACAGATGAGCGAGATCCTCAAAGGAGTGACCACTTCATTTCAGGAACCTTTCAGGTATCACACCGTAACCAAGGATCGGAAAGGGCAGGAATGTCAGATTCCTCAGCGATGTGTGTAGTGGGTTGCTAAAGTTGAGGGTTCAGGCGATGATCAGATCTTTAACCGGATGCTCACCTGCTGGATAGATGATAGTAAAAAACAGGATTCGCTGGTTCTTACCCAGACACTTATTGAATGTGAGTCAATGCCAACATCCAGGCCCATGATGAGACTCGAGATTGAGATCTGTCAGGAGATATGGAATTGCCTGCAGTCAGCCTGGGTGGTAATACCATATGGGACCCGAATTAAATTCTCTTCATCAGTAAACCGGAGAAATCCTGATATGCTCATTGATCTCATTCGGGCATATGCGGTTCTTAGACAAATGCAGCGAAATAGAGAGACTGTTGATGGGATGCAGGTTGTATTTGCAGATTTGTCAGACTTTGAGGCTGCAGCCTGTCTGTTTGATAGAATAAATAGTGAATGTGGGGCACAGTCTACAAAACTTACACGGCAGGAGGCTGATTTGATTACAGCAATCAGGGACATGGGATTTAATGAAATCACCATCACTCAAATGCAACTTGCAACCGGCTGGTCAAACAGCAGGATTTACAAACTCCTTCATGGGTATATGAGCAGGGGAGTTACCTATTCAGGACTGCTCGAAAAATGTCCGGCTATCTCATACACTGATAGAACAGTAATCACCGGGACTGATGGAGCAACGATGCACCGTCGTACCCGGGCTTATACGTGGGATGAAATCCTGTATCTTAGCTGGTCAGTTGCAGGCACAGTCTGGTTATCTGATGATGAAGGTTCGTTAGAATCAGATTCTAATCCACCTCCTTCTCAAGGCCATGATAGTGATCTGAATTCTACGCCTGAATCTATTCGCGGTATCGCGGAG
>NZ_DATMYY010000363.1:0-3614 GCF_035560735.1 Methanospirillum sp. | reverse complement strand
CCTAAATACAGTTCTTCATGCTCATATGACTTAAAGTTTTACTTTTCTAAAAACGTGTACAGACAGACCAAGAACCAGGATACAGAGAAGGGAGAGTAATGTTAATTGAAATACCGGAATTGTTCCTGCCTGAACCATCCTGATACCATCAATTGCAAAACTGAGCGGATTTACATGAGCCACAGGTTCCAGCCAGGCAGGCATCTGATCATAAGGCATCATAGCAGATGATGTAAAAAAGATCGGCATTGAGATCATGGCATTGACTGCAGCATATTGATCATGATCCCCGACATGAATCGCGAGAGTGGTTGCACAAGAGGAAAGGAGAGCTCCGAAGATAAAGAGAATAAGATAGGTGAATACCAACTGCACGGGAGAATAGACCTTTGCACCAAGAAGGAAGGCAATGCATAGGATGATCGTTGATTGTATCAGCCCCCGGATTGTTATTACAAGAATTTTTCCGAAGAGAATAGATTCACGGGGAGGTGGCAAAGCTAAAAACTTATTGAAAAACCCGAGCATTCGATCCATTATGAGTAACCCTCCACCTGCAAGTGAGGCAGACAGGATTGTCATAGCCAGGATACCGGGAGTTACAAAGTCGATGTAATGGTCAGTAAACCTTATCGGAAGAGCAAGCCCGACAAAAATCAGCCATGCAGCTGGCATAACCATAGCTGAGATAAATCCCCATCTCCCTCTAAACCAACGGATCAGATCGCGTTTACAGTATACAAGGATTGGATTCATCCCCGCCTCCCGGTTACATTTCTAAACCTGCTCAGATTGAACGGAGATGTATCTTCAGTAGTACCAATAAGATGAAGAAATACATCATCAAGTGATGGTCTTCGAACAGACATTGAAAGAACCTGAATACCCTGTTCAGTAAGAGCATCCTTGATCAGAGGAAGAGCAGAATCACCATGCTCTGCATAAAAGATTAATTCTTCAGATTCGGCTTTAGCAAATCTAACACCGGGCACAATTATCTGTGTATAATGTCCGGATATGGAGATCGTAACAACATCCTGGGAGATCATAGCTTTCAGATTTGTCGGAGTATCTATAGCCTTGATAACTCCTTTATCCATTATTGCTACCCTGTCGCAGTACCGGTCAGCTTCATCCATGTAGTGAGTAGTAACAAAGATGCTCATACCGTTGCTTTTAAGAGACCTGATGTGTTCCCAGATTTTCTTTCTGGCAGCAACATCGAGTCCGACAGTCGGCTCATCCAAAAAGAGTACTTGTGGATCATGCACAAGGGCCTGAGCCAGTTCAAGTCTGCGTCTCATTCCACCAGAATAAACCTTGGCTAACTCATCTGCCCGATCAGAGAGTTCAAGAATCTGAAGAACCTTTTCTGTCTTTTCGGCAGGATTACTGACGCCATACAGTTCAGCAAACATCAAAATATTTTCCCTGCCGGTTAGTCTGACATCAACTGCCATATCCTGGGGAACATAACTCAGTGATTCACGAACTGCTCTGGGAAATCGCTGAATATCATATCCGCAGATTTCGGCAGAACCAGAACTTGGTGCCAGAAGGGTTGTAAGCATGAGGATCGTAGTCGTCTTTCCTGACCCATTTGGCCCAAGTATACCAAAGATCTCATTCCCAACCGAGAGATTCATTTTGTTTACAGCACAGAGTTCACCATAATTTTTCGTAAGATCTCGAATCTCTATGCGGTTTTTTATGACATTACTCATTACAATCTGTTCAGTTCCATTTATTGTTGACATATGTCACCCCCTATACTCACCAGATTCGTACCAATTCAGTAATCAGACAATGAGGGCTGTATTTAAGCCGTTCCAGATTGGGAGAACATATCTGCCAGATTCTGTATTCACAAACTGCATCGGTACACCATAGACTGAAATGATGTTCTCTTCAGTCATGACTTCTTCAGCAGTTCCGAGAGCTACAATGTGTCCTTTATCAATCAACATGACCCGGTCAGCATAATGGTAGGCAAAGTTCAGGTCATGCACTGCTACGAGGATGGATTTCGTATGCTGCTCAGATAATTCCCTGATCATAGAAAAGACATCAATCTGATGCTTAATGTCAAGAGCACTGGTAGGCTCGTCAAATAGGAAAATATCCGGGTCCTGAGCAATTGTCCGTGCGATAAATACCCGCTGACGCTCTCCTCCTGATAGTTCGGTAAGCATCTTCCCTGCCATTGGGGAGATAGCAAGGCGATCCATCGCAGCCTGAACCACATCGAGGTCATGCTGAGACAATGACCATTCAACATGTGGTCTTCTTCCCAGGATTACTGCTTCAAGTACAGTTGCAGAAGTGAGATACAGAAAGTCCTGCGGTACGTATCCGATGATTCGTGCAACCGCATTTTTAGAATATGTGCCAATATTTTTTCTATCCAAACAGATTGAACCGCTATTCTGACTGATAATTCCAGCAAGAGTTTTAATGAGAGTGCTCTTACCTGAACCGTTTGGCCCGATGATGCAGAGTACTTCACCAGGAGTAAGATCAAAGCTGATTGAATTCAGGATCTGAGTCTTTCCGTACCTGACAGACAAATCCCTGACTTCAAGGATCATTCTATCTCCATCAGGTGATCACCCGGTGCTGTCCCCGAAGAATGAGGATCATAAAAAAGATCCCACCGACGACATACATGATTACCCCTACCGGGATCTCTATTGGGTCCATTACAGTTCTGGCAGCCGTGTCTGATATCAAAAGGATCAGGGCACCCAATAATGCAGAACATGGAATCAGGTACCGGTTGTCATTGCCAATGAGCATTCTGCCGATATGTGGACCCATCAATCCAATGAACCCGATTATCCCGGTAAACGCAAGACAGGCAGAAGATGCAAGAGTGGCAACAAAGAGGCCTACAAGCCTGAGACGATTAACATGTACTCCCAGGTTTGTTGCTACATCGTCTCCAGCTGCGAGTGTGTTGAGATCCCATGCCCGGGATTCAAGATAAAGAAAACAGATCAGAGTAATGGGGGCAACAATACATACTGCTCCCCAATTAGCTCCCCACATACCACCCATAAGCCAGAGAGTGATCTCACGAAGTTTCTCATCTTTGGTAAGATACTTCAGGATCATCACACCTGCCGTGAAGATATATCCAATGACTACTCCTGAAAGAATGAGTGTCGCACTAGAAGAGCCTTTCATTCGCGATATTGCATAAATAAGGAGTATAGAAAACCACCCAAGCAGGAATGCTGATATTATAATTGTACCGTTCTGATACTGGACTGGGATAAAAGGGAAGAGAGAAGATCCAAATACAATGGCCATAGCAGCTCCAAAGGAAGCTGCAGAAGAGAGCCCCAGAGTAAAAGGACTTACTAATGGATTTTTGAGGAGAGCCTGCATCACACAACCTGCCACAGCAAGACTGATTCCGGTGACTATCGAAAGCAGAATCCGTGGTAATCTGAAATCTATGACAACTATCTTTTCAGACTGTGTTGCAGCAAGAGATGCAGGATTGGTTATCATCTGATACAGGATAGAAAAAATTCGCTGAAAGGGAAGATGATATGAACCAGCATTGAGTGCATATATGAATGACAGGAAGAGAAGAATAAGTAGTAAAA
>NZ_DATMYY010000362.1:0-10662 GCF_035560735.1 Methanospirillum sp. | reverse complement strand
AGATATATCAGTGCCACAAACTGGATAAAGAGTTTTCCATCAAGACTTTGTTCAGAAGAAACGAGTGTTCGACGCATATTCAACCGTTCTTTGAGATTTCCGAAGGCTTTCTCAACAACATCTTTATTCCGATATAACTCGAGGGCAGTTACTGCATCCATTGTTTCGTTGGTTATCAGAGCAAAAAAGCCAAAGTAGCGTTTAGCATCTATAACACTTTCTTCCCTGACTATTACCTGTGTCCCTCTTTTTGGTGTTGTCTTCCAGGTGATATACTGCTGATAGAGTTTCTCATGCTGTTGAATACGCTGACCTGATTCTAATTCATGCCTTAGTGTCATTAATTCCCGATCAAAGTCTTTTTCTTCTTCAGTAGCCTGATCAATGTTGTAATAAAAGTGAATGGAAACGCTGTGTGATTCCTCAAGACTATCAGAAATGTGTGGGCTCTTTTGCATGTAATTCCAGGAAGTTTGAACGCTTCTACAATAGAGGGCATACCTATCATTGTAATTGTCGAAACTGCGAAAGGTATCATATATTGCATCTAATTCGTTTCGAATGAAGTTTAGCGACATCTTTGCAGATACTAGGAATTTTACATGATTCTGATATAGGCAGTTACTGTTCTGTTCACTATAAAAACCTCGATCCATTACCAGTTTTACTCTAGAATAACCAAGAATCTCAAGGTCTTCTAACAGATGATTGATATCTTTGGAATCAGGAATATTGCCCGCAAGATTTCTGTAATAGAATGGGATATTAGAATTCTGTCCGAATACAAGTGCTAGTTTTAACTGAGGAAGTTGATCATGCTCTTTATTACATCCATCCTGGACTTTCCGGAGGGTTTCTGAGTAACTTGATAGTGTTGTTGTACCATATATCCAAAATTCCTGTTCCTCTCTTCTTTTTTCCTGAAGAGTAAAGAAACGGAGTTTATTTTCGTCGGTGATGCGGGCAAAAAGTTCGATGCTACGCTCCGATGTGATATCATCTCCATATGGATGCTTATGGAGAATCCCCCATTTCTCAAAACGATACAATGGTGTGCTATCTTCGAGAATCAGGAAGTATGCAAGTGAGAGGATTTGTTTATAGGTTTCAGGGAAACACTGCTTCAGATCCTGGGTAATACCCAATTTTTCTCCGAGAGCATCAAGCAGATAGGTAGCTCCATAGAACGATCGTTTTCGACAATCAAATGATGGTCTTCCCGGTTTACTTGGGATTTTATCCTCACCCTTCTTTCTATTTCGCCCATCTGTAGGGACTATCTCTCCTGTGAGAGGATCAACTCGTCCAATCAGGGTCCGATGGGCACGAGATTGCTTCTTTTCTTTGTCCCAGAAGGATATGGAGTGGTATGCATAGGTGATCCCGGACCGTTTATCTTTTTGGTAGACAATTGCTGGCATAATATCTGCTCCTCGTTATGTATCTGGAATATATACACATAACTGGGATAAAGATATCGGAAGACGATTGAGGGATTTTTTACGAGTTTAAAGAAGAGGGGGAAGGTTATCGTTATTTACGGGAATCAAGGAATCATGAAACTAGAAGAAAAGGGTTGTCAGAAGATAGATCTGATTCTTGAAGTAGCAGGCTAGAATGTTCAGGGTTATCGTGATATTAATCCAGGTGCTTCTTTTGGTGTTGTAGTTCAAGTGTTTCAGGTTGATCAGGCATGCCCATTCTAGTGTCGGCAGGTACTCGGATTGATCTTTACTCGTTCAATTGGTGATCCACACATTATTCCTTTGCGTAAAAAAGTATAATCACATATAAGTTCATTTGGAACATAACGGGAACAGACCGGTGTCATCAATGGGTTATCAAACTTCCATCATGCAGAAGATTCTCCTGATCCCTATTCAACTGGCTAATCTTATTGAGATTTCATTCATCCTTATCATGATTGGTGTCCTTTATCTCATCAGCACCATTAATTATCTTCTCTTCCACACTATCGTAGAAGTTGCCGGTCTCGCTGTTGTTTTTTCAATCTTTATTATTGTCTGGAATACCAGAAGACAGATATCAGATGCTTTTTTCTTAATTATTGGTATATCATTCATCTTCTTCGGGAGTTTCGATCTCCTCCATACCATAACATACAAAGGGATGAATATCATCCCCGGGAATAGTGCTGATTTACCCACACAAATCTGGATCGCAGCACGTTACTTTCAGAGTATCACCTTCTTTGTCGCAACTCTGTTTATCGGGAGATCTATTACCCGGGATCGAAAATATGATACCAGTATTATTATAACGGCCTGTACCATTGCATCTGCCTTCCTCTATGCCAGTATTTTTGCCTGGCACACATTTCCATCCTGTTACATTGAGGGTATCGGGCTTACATCCTTCAAAATTTTAAGCGAATTCATCATCTCGTTTATCCTTATCTTTACGATTATTATTCTATTCCTGAAACGGGGACACTTTGATCCAGTCGTCTTGAAACTTCTCATTTTAGCGCAGACATTTCTCATCCTCGGCGAACTGGCTTTCACCTCGTATGTGAGTGTGTACGGGTTCATGAACCTGCTTGGTCACCTCTTTCGTTTTATCTCGGTCTATCTGTTTTGCCGGGTATTTATTGTCATCAGCCTGACCCGGCCATATAACCTGATATTTCGTGAACTGAAAGAGAAAGAGAATGCCTTACAGGAGAGTATAGAAGAATTCAGGGCCGTTTTTGACCAGACTTATCATCTGATGGGAGTACTTGATTCTCAGGGAATTCTCAAGGAAATTAACGCGGTTGCAGTAAAATACCTCCATGATGAAAACCTCGATCCGGTATCTGTTCTGGGAAAACCATTCTGGTGTACCCCATGGTGGGTCCATGATCCTGTTCAACAGGACCAATTGAAACGTGCAATAAAGCGTGCAGCGTCTGGGGAAGTAGTGCGTTTCGAGGCAACCCACCCATCAGGTAACGATTTTGTGAATATTGATTTCTCGTTAAAACCAGTGAAAGATAAGAATGACACTGTATTTCTTCTCATCGCAGAAGGGTGGGATATCACTGAACGTAAACAGGCTGAGAAATCATTAAAGGAACTTGACTTTGTCATCAGGCACAGTCCTGCCATTGTCTTTGTCTGGAAAGCAGAAGAGGGATGGCCGGTGCAATATGTATCTGAAAATATCGATCAGTTTGGGTATACGGTAGAAAATTTCCTTTCCGGCAATGTAGTTTATTCAAGTATTATTCACCCTGATGACCTTGACCGCGTTTTTGCTGAAGTAACCCGATACAGTTCAGAAATGGGACGGGAGGAATTCAACCAGGAATATCGTATTATAAAAGCGGACCAGACAATATGCTGGATTGATGATCGAACCTGGATTCGACGAGATAATGTTGGTCAGATCACACACTACCAGGGGATTATTTTTGACATCACTGAACGAAAACAGGCTGAAGAGGCTGTTCAGGTTGCGGTACAATTAAACCAGTTGATTGATACCATGTCTGCAAGTGAGAGCATGAGGTTTACGCTCGATGAAGCGGAACGGCTTACAAGCAGTACAATCGGGTTCTTTCATCTTATAAATCCTGATGAAAAGACGATCCAGTTGGTTGCATGGTCGACAAAAACCCGCAAGCATTGCTTTATTCCCAAGGAACCCGACCGGTACTATCCAGTGGAGAAAGCAGGTGTCTGGGTAGACTGTCTCCGTGAACGAAAACCTATCATTCACAATGATTACATAAACCTGCCAAATAAAAGAGGGCTGCCTGATGGTCATGTTCCAGTCCTTCGGGAGCTCGTCGTCCCTATAGTCGAAGCAGACAAGATTGTTGCAATAATCGGTGTGGGAAATAAAGCAACAGATTATCAGGAGAAAGATATCACCGTGCTAACCCTGCTTGCTAAAAACGCGTGGATCCTTATCCAGCGTAAGCATGTGGAAGAAGCTCTCAAAGAAAGCGAAGAACGGTTTCGAACAATGAGTGAGAGCTCATTGACCGGGGTTTATATTTTCATGGATGGTCTGGTGAAGTATGTGAATCCCACCTTTGCAAGGATTTTGGGGTATGCTCCTGAAGAACTGATAGGAATGGATCCCCTGGATACTGTCCACCCTGATGATCGTGATATGGTTCGGGATAGGATGGTAGCCCGAGTTGACCATAAGGAAACGATCAGTATCTATGAATGCCGTCTGATCACCAAAGACCAAAGGACTATCCTTGTCAGTATCATGGGCACGTTGATACCGTACCAGGGTCAACTGGCTCTTTCTGGAAACCTGATGGATATCACAGAACGTAAATCAGCCGAGGAAGCCCTGCGGGAGAGTGAATTCAGGTTTAGGGAACTTTTCAACTCCATGAGCAGTGGTGTTGTGGTCTACCGGGCAGTGGATGACGGGACAGATTTTATAATAGTTGATGTAAATCCCGCTGCTGAAGTAATTGAAAAAATTTCAAAACAGGATGTGATAGGAAAACATGTCAGCGAGGTATTTCCTGGTATCTTTGAGTTCGGAATTATGGAAGTATTCCAGAGAGTCTTGCACACAGGAATACCCGAACATCATCCCCTCTCTTTTTATCAGGATAACCGTGTTTCCAGTTGGCGGGAGAATTATATTTATTTGCTTCCTTCAGGGGAAGTTGTTGCCATATATGATGATGTAACAGCCCGCAAGCGGGCAGAAGATGCACTTATTGAGAGCGAGCAGAAGTTCCGTGATATCTTTAACAATACTTCAGATGCGATACATATCCATGAAATCAGGGATGATGGGACAATAGGACGATTCACTGAGATTAACGATGTCACCTCAAGGATATTAGGATATACCAAGGATGAGTTGCTTGCAATGTCACCGTTTGATATCACAACAGATTACCATTCTCCACCCCTTGAAAAAATCCTTGAAACACAACGAACCACCGGAAATGCGAGGTTCGAGACTGAATATCGGAGAAAAGATGGTTCAATTGTACCTGTTGAAGTCAACACCCATGTTGTTACCATTCAGGGAACCAGAGTTATGCTAGGAGTTGTCCGGGATATCACAGAGCGGAAATTTGCAGAAAAGGCCTTACAACAGGCTAATAAAAAACTAAATCTGCTCTCCAGTATCACCAGACATGATATCAATAACCAGATTCAGGTCCTGTTATTTCTTTTGGAGTTCGCTAAAGATGCTATTAATGATACAACCAAACAATTGGAAATAATTCAGAAAGAGGAAGGTATCGTCGATAATATCTATCATCAGATCAGTTTTACTAAAGATTATGAAGATTTAGGTGTAGTGGCTCCAAACTGGCAAAAGGTTGCTCCTATCATAAAAAATTGTACAAACCAGCTTCACCCTGAAACCGTTCAGATAATTTTCGAAGAACCAAATCTGGAGATATTCGCAGATCCACTGCTCCAGAAGGTGTTTTATAATCTTTTTGATAATGCAATGCGATATGGAGGTGAAAAAATGACATCAATCCGTGTTTCAAGCCATGAAGAAAATGATTCCCTGATCATTGTGGTAGAAGATGATGGGGAGGGGGTCAGTATTGAGGATAAAGAAAAATTATTCTCAAAAGGATTCGGAAAACACACCGGTCTCGGTCTTTTTCTCTCCCGCGAAATTCTCTCTATTACCGGAATTACTATCACTGAGAATGGGGTGCCAGGAATTGGAGCACGGTTTGATATCCTTGTACCGCATGGAGAATACCGCTTTTCAAGCAACAATTAAAGAAATTCTTTAGTGTCGGGGTATTTCCGTTATGATATCGGTGCAGGATCAAATTCAATAAGAATATCAAGGTCACGTATGATTGTTCTCCTGACAAAACAGCGTATCCCGATGCTGAAAGAGTTCTTTCATCCGTCAGCAGAACCGGTTGAAATTTATCCGCTGCTTAAAAAGATGCAGAATATTCAGATGATACTCTGTATCGTCTCGATAGCTTTTGGGATAACCATGTTAGTGCCCGGGCTGTTTACAGGATTGATCACTACAGGGTCATCATTACCAGGCCGCTTCTTATCATACTTATCACCATTCTGATGAAAGTACTCTAGTACCCTGAACGTTCCCATTTTACTCCCTGCCTCAATCCTGGTTAAAGCCCTAGAACCGCATATTAACCAGGTCTCCTTCTTAAACCTGCACTCCTCTCCTGGCAATCACATCTCTCATCTAGTACACTTCTATGAACTTCTGCATCCTCTGACCGAGGTTCCACCATAGGGCTCCTGGCAACACCCGGTAATATCAATAAATTTCTCGCGTGGCATGATCAGGTCTGCCCTCTTCTCAAAATACCCTCCTTCCATCAGTTCATTGATACTACCATCCAGGAGATACTCTGAACAGTAGAGAATATTACCTGTCTTTTTTTCTCCCGCTCCTTCTGTCTTGATGTTCAGGGGAAGATCACGTTCTTCATCGGTATTAATGGTAGGAAGATGAGCCGTTCCTCCTTTGTAAGAAAACTTGCCATCCTTACTGATGAATCTGATCGTCACATACCCGTCTTCAAGAGCCCGACCGCCGGTATTCTTCACCCTGAGCATCACATATGCCGGGTCTCCACCATGAATTGAACTGCTGAGTGGTCTGAATGCAATCTGCTCAATCACGGGAACGGTTTCAGTGTTATTTGTTCCCCCTTTGAGAGTGGCAGGATCCAGATCACCTGCTTCAATCACAATTCCTCCTTCCATCTCTTCAGGAATGGTAGGGATCGGAGTAACTGTTTCCTGATATTCCCGGGTGATCTCACCGGTGTTGTTCAGACACGCTGCCGGTTCGAATACGATAGTCACGATCCCCCGATTGTCAGATCCGTCATTATAAGCCCAGGTAATGGGACTTGAATCAGCTACCGAGTAGGTTCCGGGTTTCAGAATATCTCCCGGATTTGAGACCCAGTATACATTCTGCTCGTTCTTTGTCCCGTTCTTTCCAAATGTTCCCCAGGGACCGTACTGGGTTCCATCTTCATGAAATAAACTTATCTTCCCAGGACTGTCCCCTTTCCCGTAATTCCAGTGATTTGTGGTGATCGAGAGGATCTTCACACACGAATTAAAAGTCACGAGGGTCGGTTTATCCGGGGTGTTAAAAAGTTTGTTAGGGTTTTCATTGGTCCAGATCTGCTCCTGGCTGCTCACTGCACCTACTCCCAGAGGGATCATGAGCATCATCAGGAGGAACCATATCAGATATGAAATATGCATAGCCACTCAGGGATGTGTAAGTATATAGTACTATTATCCGACTTCTCCACCATCCCCGGGTATCTGATTGAACTATTCGGCCATGGTTACAAATTCCCTGAATCATACTGGAACTGATTCCCGGATGATTCACCTGACTGGTGAATGAAAATCGATCTCAATACCTATCTCTCTTCGGGTCAAACGGGTGTACAGAGTCTGTTGCTATGAAGGTCCCATTTTATATTGTCGATGTCTTTGCCAGAAAACGATTTACCGGCAACCAGCTGGCTGTCATTCTTGCTCCCCCTCAAGTCTCGTCAGAACAGATGCAGGAGATTGCCAGGGAGATGCATTTTTCAGAGACTACTTTTATCGGTCCTGCTGCTGCATTGGATAACACCTATCCGGTACGGATCTTCACCCCTGAACACGAGGTCCCGTTTGCTGGACACCCGGTTCTGGGAACCGCGTTTGTGATCAGGGAGATGATCATGAAACACCCGGAAAACGAGATTATCCTTGATCTGAAGGTGGGACAGGTTCCGGTCTCTTATTGCCTCGAGATCGGAAAACCTTCTGTCTTCTGGATGAAACAGCCAGAGCCGACCTTTGGAAAAACATTCGAAGCTGCTGAAGTGGCACAAGCCCTTTCACTGCCTGAATCTTCACTTGATACCAGGTTTCCAATACAGGAGGTCTCCACCGGACTTCCGTTTATCATGATCCCGGTGCAGTCACGAGAAGCAGTGAAAGCAGCACGGATAACTATGGATATCTATGAGAAACTTATCTCCACGTCAGAGGCAAAAGCACTGTATATCTTCTGTCATGAACCATATGATACTGAAAATACCCTGAATGCCCGGATGTTCGGACCCTACTACGGGGTTGCCGAAGATCCTGCAACCGGCAGTGCAGGAGGATGCCTGATGGCCTACCTGCATAAAAACCGGTATAATCCTGAACTACCCCCGGTTGTTATGATTGAGCAGGGTCATGAGATCAACCGTCCATCCCTTATCTATGGAAAAGTTGCAGAGAATGAGGGGAAGATCACCGTTGAGGTCGGAGGTTCGGTCTTCCTGGTTGCAAAAGGTGAACTGGTGGTCTAATCGGTTATCCGGTAATGCCGATACAGATCTCAACCTCCCCGTCTTCCTGGTTCGCTGCCTTCTCACCGTATATCTCAAAATCAGTATGATATGCCCGTTTGGAATCAACTTCAGGCGTCCAGATACGCTCCCATGTCCTGACGACTGCATCCGGGAGTCTTCCTCTCGCGGTAAATACCTCGTATGAAGCCGGAGCAATAGTTATTCCAGTCATCCCCGTGGGAATTGTAGTGAGGTCACGCACCTGATATCCCAGGATGTACGTGTATGGCCTCGTATGATCTCCCTCATATTTGGTGTAGATCGCATAGATCTCCGAACTGATTCTGTTCGGAACCTGTGCAATCAGGTTCTCCTGGAACAGGCGTTGCCACATCCGGGGCAGCGTGATCAGTGCTTCCTGATTTGATGTCCGGGTTTCAATGCCGATGATATGAATCGGGTCGGTGATAATTCGGTGACTCTTCATCATTGTAATCATCGATGAACAGGATGAATAAATAATAGGTTTAATCTGATTGTTTGAGTCTACAATCTTTTATCGGGATCCCTGGAGTGGTACTGCATCATTCAGGTGATACCGAAGTGTTCTTCCGGTTCGCTCAACCGTGATAACCCCTCCCCTGAGAAGACGAGAGAGGTGCCACCCTGCTGCCTGGGCTGAAATTTCAAGTCTGCATCCAATCTCAAGACGGGTAAGACCCTGTTTTTTACAGAGCATAGCCACAATCTCCTTGCAGGCAGGAGATGCAGCAGCATTCATCATCAGTTTCTCTTCGTGAGAATACCCCATCTGATAATACCTGCAAAATCCATCATCCTGTTCTTTTGATATCTTCCCATATCTGATGAGTTGATCAAGATGATGCCTGACAGTTCCGAGTTCCATCTCGAGACCTGAAGCAATCCCCCGGAGATGAATTCCCGGATGGGTTTTGATAAAGTCATAGATCTCTTTTCGGGGGGGAGAATCAAAGAGGGTGTTCTGGTCAATCCGGCGATAGCCTAGGGCGAGGACTGCTTTTAGGAGGAGAAAGAATGGATTGAGAAGAACTATCTGCGATAAAAACAGCCACAATGGGAGTTCAATCAGATCCACTCGTGAAGGGCAGGTCGGCTGATCATCAGGGAGATCATCATACGCACTATTGACCTGATATCTGGTGGCCATAACCTGGGCAGGGATACAGATCAAAAGGAGAAGGAGTATCAATAAGAGTCTCATTATCATTTCCTCCATGTTTCCATCTGAAATGGAACCGGATTCTGCAGTTGATCACCGTGGACCCGGTAATACCATCTTCCGGGATCAAGACCGTCTGGAGAGTCTATCTTCAGGAAAATCGTATTATCTGTCTTCCCGTCAGTATCATCATGATATGGACCATACTCTCCATCAGGAGTATAAATCGTTAGGTTCAGGGCAGAGGGCTGATTCCAGGATACTCGCACATACTGCTGTGTCTGACCTTTCTCAATCGGATCTGAAAAATATCGGTCTTCGCCTGGATTGAGCATCTGCAGAACACCGGGTTTATTTGGATCTAACATCTCCGAATTATTGTATATCTTTACAATCACGATATTTTCAATGCCCGCTCCTATCGCTTCGGCAGTACCGTATGTGATGAACTCACCAGATGTAGAGATATCAGAAGAACCTGTTTTAGAAACAGTAATATAGGGTTCTGATTGTTCATCCTGGACAGACCAGTATTTTGTCTCATCTGTGGTAGTTACAGTCACACAGACCGGTTCTGCGAGAGAAAGGATAGGAATGACGAGCAGGATGAAGATAAGTGCAACAACTGCCTTTATCACACCGCTGCGTATCATACAATACCGGTTATCTGGGATACTATTGAAGGGTTGTGGCACAATTCTTTTCCTATTCTTTCCTGGGTTATGCAGAACGAAAATCACTTTCAAGGTGATTTATTCACAAATCCGGTTCCAATTACCTTTCCTGAAGTGTTATCATAGAACGTCATCGTACCTGACTCATTCGATTCAACGCGGAATTTTAATTTTGATTCCTTTTTTTCCTTTTCAAATTCAGCTGGAGTGAGGGTTTCAAGAATTACACCTGTATCAACATTTTTAATAATGTAATTGGTTCCATCAAACTCGGTTGATATTGTTGCAGAATATGTCTGTTCGTTTTTGGTGACATCAGATTGCCCGGAAACTACAATTCCTGATACTGGGAAAATACTTAACGAAACACAGATTAAAACAGCAAATACTGCTGTAATTCCTATACTGTTGTTAGTTTTCATAATAATCAGGGGGTGAATGGTTTGATTTCATCCCCACAATAAAGTCTGTATGATATAGCTGTC
>NZ_DATMYY010000361.1:0-7280 GCF_035560735.1 Methanospirillum sp. | reverse complement strand
GGTTTCTATACAAAGATCACTATTATGAGAGAAAAATAATTGCAGACGCATGGAGTTACGGGACATATCGGCAGTTATGAGGAGTTTTTGAGGATGCCCCCAGATACTCTTTATGAGATCAGGGGAGTACATATATACACTTCAACGACTGGTTTGAGGAGTATCGTGCAACGGGTGATGAAATGAGACTCTTGATATTAGGACTTGGCACGGCTGGGAGTAGAATTGCTGATGCTATAGCAGAACCAGCCGCCGGATCAACCCGTAACACTCTTCATGTGATAGCTGTAGATAATGATCCAACTATCCTTGAGAATCTAAAATACATCAGAAGAGACAGAAAGGTCTACTTTCCAAAAGACTCCATCTCAACACCAGAACTCCTGACAACCACCTTTACCATTGATGAGGTGAAAGCCCAGCTCAAGTCCAATGATGCTGGAGGGCATGATGCAGTACTCCTCTGTGCAGGACTCGGAGGGGGCCTTATAGATCTGGTTCCTCATCTGGTTGGCATTATCAGAGAGACAATGTTTGAGCCGGTCTTTGCCTTGGTCACCCTTCCTTCTGATGATGAAGGGCAAGAACGTCTCAAACGGGCTGCAACAAATATGCGTCAAATCCGTTCAATCCTTGACGGAGTCATTGTCTTTGATAACCAGCTCTGGCTAGATAAAGTTCGTGAACAGATTGAAACAGCAGTTCAACAGCCCGGGCCGGGAGTCACAGAGCGGTTTTGGATTCCCGGCACCCCCGAGAAGACTTCTGTTGATCCCTACGACCTGATAAACCACCAGATCTCAAAACGGATTCAGTTTTTGATCCAGGCAGGAGAAGTACAGGATACACCGCCACAGATGGTGCTTGATACAAGAGAAATTCTGAATACCATCACAGGAATGGGACTAATTACAATAGGTCTTGCAGACGAAGTTCTTGAAGAACATTCAAAGATAGGGTTTTTCCGCCAAAAACAGGAGTCTCTCGTACATAGGCAGGAAAAGGCTGGAAGAATAGTGAAACTTGCTGAAAAAGCTGTATTCAGAGATATATCAGCATACAGCGAACTCTCATCAGCCAAAAAGGCTCTCATATTGTTGATCGGACCTGAAGATGAACTCTCCATGAAAGGGTTTATGGCTGTCAGAAAATGGATCGATGATAGCATCAATGGCTATGAACTCAGATCAGGTGACAGCCCTGTCTCATCACGACACGGCTCCCATGTAGCTGTCCTCATTGTCCTGTCTGGCTTGAGTGAGATACCCAGAGTCAGCGAACTTGATAGGTTAATTCAGAAGAATCAACCCCAATAAAAGAGTTAGTTTGAATTTACTATTCGGGAGAACGGAATTGTTCCTGCTCCAATTTCGGTTGTGAGTTTAAGGCCCTCTTCTGCCGCATATCCTATTGAATTCATCCCTGAATAAGAAACCAGGGATATCCGTCCAGGATCGGTTACCAGATTAAAGATCTGACCTCTTCCCATCATAAGAGGAAACCTGAAACCGCATCCCTGCATCCTGGTGATCAAATCAGACGCCCTATCCCATGATAAACCCGGAATCTGCCTGATATTTGCGAGAAGAACTCCGGACCCATCAGAAATAAACGGGCCAATCGAGGTGAGACCTGAGTTTATGAAGAGTTGTAAGGGATCGACTGTGGAACCCTGATAACCAATCAGATCTACAAATTCAATCGGTTTTTTATCCTCAATCCGTATCGTCCCTCCATATGCCATCTTTACAGGAATGCCATTGTGCTGGAACACACCATCCATAGTGATACTACAGACCGTCAGAATTCCGGTATGATCAGCAGGAACACGTGAGTCGCGATCCAGAAAGGCGAAGGATTTGAAAAAACTACATCCCGCATCCCGTACTCTGTCAAAAACTCTGGTCACTGCATCCAGTTTTTCATTTGGAACAATGGTAAGGTTATACGCCACATCACCGGTCGAAGTATCAGGGTTGAATGTGCTCTTAAATGCCAGCCGCTCAAGTTTTGATATAACAAAACCAATTCGGTCTTCTACCAGGGCGCGATCTGTCTCTGCTATACCGGTAGAGGTTAGAATTCTCCCCTGATTGCCAACCTTTTCAGTAAATCCACGGGTATCCAGATACCTGAGATAGTACTGAACAGCCCTGTCTGTCATCACATATCCCCGTTCTGCCAGAAGCTCAGAGAGGCGTTTTGCTCCCATAGGCTCCTGGTGATCCTTGAGGATTCGCAAAATCTCGATATACTTATGTTCAGTCTTGATCATCGTGCTGGAACCACTCCGTTACTATCCTGATACCGGCCATTATAGATCTCGTCACCAGCACTGACTTCTGAAAAGATCATCTGCACAACCCGATCGCCGGCTTTTATTGAAACAGGTTCTGGACCCATGTTTACCAGACAGAGTGTGAGATGACCTCTAAATCCGGGATCAACAAACCCCCCGCTGATAAGGAGGCCACGCCGTGCATATGAAGAACGACAACGAAGCGTGGCAGCAAGGTCACTAGGGAGCTCTACCCATTCCATTGTCGCGACCAGCGTCATCATCCCGCGTTCAAGTGTGTACTCTTCAGAAGCCCGAAGATCATATGAAGCAGGCTGTTGGCACTCAGAGCCATACGGCTCGAGAACAACACCTCCATTACCGGTAGGAACCCCAAGTCTCTGCCGGAGCGAGCGTGATGACAGAATCATACCATACAGGTAGGATAAAAATCATTAATATCTTACGGATGGAATTGTCTAGAGGATCCATGGGGTAGCGGATATCCTTCCGGGCTTCGAACCCGGGGACGTGGGTTCGATTCCCACTGGATCCGTAAAAAATTAGAGTGATCTCTTTCTGAGATCAATGCGTCTTTTCTTTGCACGTGATGATGGTCTCTTTCCACCACCCCGGAAATAGAGAATTCCAAGTAATACCAGTACCACAAGAATGATGATCCCTACATCTATCCATGGGAATGGAGTTGCTGTCTTCTCTTTCTCTTTTGGATTTAAGACCAGAATTACCGGGGATGAGACAGGAGGGATAATTGTTGTATTATTTTGCAGATACCCTGACAGGTTAGCCCCGATATGATAGGTCTGGTTTTCTATAAGGCTCAGGGTCGCAGTTCCATTGCTGTTACTTACTGCAACCTGTGAACCGTTTACCATAATTGAAGCATTGGAAAGAGATTTACTCTGATTATCCCGGATCAGAACAGGTACTGAAATGAGATCAGGAGAGAGATCAAAGATGATGTCTGAGTTGTTCGATGTGAGGTCAATGCTCCTGCTTTCAGGTTTGTAGCCTTTTTTACTCACACTGAAAAGATAGGACCGGATCTCTAGATCAGGGATAGAAATTCTTCCATATTGGGTAGTAAGTCCAACTGAATTGCCATCTATCCTCACATCTGCTCCTTCAATTGGTTGTTTTGCAGGATCATATACCGAGACAAACACAGTAGATTTAAGAGGCACAAGTACTACATCAAGAATTAAATCCTCTTCCCCAGGATTTTTCTGCAGGATTGTCTTCTCATATCCGGGTGATCTTGCTTCGATCATATGATCGACACCCCTGCTCATATTTGTGATCAGAATTCCTTTCGCATTTGTCTTCCCTGAATCTTTTCCGTCAGTAAGAATCTGAACATCTGCAACCGGGTGCTTAGTATCAGCATCCAGAACATGGAGAGAGATCCGATCACTTCTAATCATAGAGTACTGAGCCGCTGTATCCTCAAACCTGGTCACCAGTTTGTCCCTTATCGTCTGATATGTACCGCCAGCGATTGTGAGATCGTAAACCTGTTCAGTTCTGAGGGGAAGAAGAGCAGTCCCATTGGAATTGGTACGATTCTGTCTGGTAGTCCCATCCGGCAAACTCGCTTTCACCTGAATGTCAGGTAGAGGAAGAAGGGTATCAGCATCAAAAACCTGGATGATATACGTACAGTTGCGGATTTGCAGAGGGACAAGGAGCAGGGTGTCGTTAACAAGGGGCTTTCCCGTCCAGTCACGATATCCGGCCTTTGCAATCCGGAGAGCAGGAGGATACCCTTCATACGAGAGATTGTATGTCCCATTCTCATTAGTTGTTGCAGCATACTCACCATTCGTATAAATGAGTGCCTGAGGGATCGGTGCTGTTCGATCTGTCTGCTCAAATACCATAATATTGAGACCACAAACTGGAAAGATTGCCAGAAGGCATATCAGGAGGACTATCCCTCCACCTGATACCAGTTTGCGTATCTTATGTTCCATCAATCCCTCCCTATCTTAATGTGCAGCCATTTTCAAACCGAAGATCATTCTACACCGTTGTTGCGTTGCTTTGAGGGGAGCCATTCCCGCTGATTTGGAACACGATCCATAAGCATACCTTCCACAATAACAGGGCGTAGTGTTCTTGCAGTCTCAAGGGCTTTCTCAAGTCTCCATTTTCGCTCTGCATAGAGGGTAAATATTGGATCTCCACGTTTGAGACGTGTTCCTGGTTTCGCATGGATGTAGAGACCTGCACCATGATCATTTGGCGCTCCTGCCACACGTGCAATTGTAATCAGAGACTTATTGTTCAGATCCACGACATATCCGTCATGCTCTGCTTTGACGATATGGAAGTACTCCCCAAGTTTAACCAAATCTGAAGTGATTTCTGGATTGCCACCCTGAATCGCAATGATATCCTTCATCTTTTTCAGGGCTTTGCCTGACTTGAGAAGATCGAGAGCTAGAGCAGATCCCTCACCCCGGTTTGCTTTCCCCGCCAATTCAAGTGCTATCCCTGCAATCTCAGTGCTCTTCTCAATCAGGGAGTTGGGGGACTCAGATCCTTCCAGAATGGCAAGAGCCTCTTTCACCTCTAATGCCGGACCGATTGCTCGACCAACCGGAGCGTCACCATATGTGAGGGCGCATTCAACACGCATTCCAAGCCTATCACCGATCTCAATGAACGATTGGGCCAGTTTACGTCCTTCAGGTATAGAATGAACCTTGCAATTTTTACCAACCGGAATGTCAATGGCAACAACATCAGCACCAACAGCAAATTTCTTCGCCATGACACTCGCAATCATCTGTCCAACCTGATCAATTTTGAAAGGATACTCCTGAATGATGATCTTGTCATCTGCCGGAGCAATGTTGGTTGCACCACCCCAGACAATTACACCACCAGCCTTCTGTGTCATCTGCTGAACTTCAGCAGCCGAAAATTCAACAGGTGCCAAAACTTCCATCAGATCTGCAGATCCTCCGGCCCCCGTAATTGCACGGGAACTGGTCTTTGGGATAAGTAATCCTGCAGCTGCTATGATGGGTACCACAAGAAATGTTATCTTGTTTCCTGGAACTCCACCTATTGAGTGTTTGTCAACAATCGGTCCTGTATGAAACTCAAGTCGATCTCCGGTCTCAACCATCGAACGGGTGAGTGATTCTATCTCATCAATATCCAGATTGTTGATGTAGGAACTGATAACAAAGGCAGTGATCTCACTTGGTGAAAGATTATCATGAACAATATCCGTTACGATCATTTTGATCTCTTCCCGTGAGAGACGTTCTCCCTCCATCTTTTTTCTGATGTAATCCAGCGATACCGGACGATCAGATACTCTAACTTCTACAGATTCGCCATCTTTTACCTGTAACTGCTCGTTACTCTGATGATATATACCAAGTTTTCCTTGTTTAATGAGAGTAGAAGTAGTTTCAACATAATCTGCGATAGAGAAACCAGTTGAGAGATTTGTTATTTCAACCCGGTCTCCAGGAAAAACACCCAGAGTTTTTGCATCCTGCTGGTGCAGGAGCACACCCCGTGCTGCAATATCAACGAGGCGTACGGCTAGTTTCATGCCATAAAATTGATGTTGGATCCTATTTAGTGCATTGGAACATTGAAAGCCGTGAAAACGCAGAAAACTCCTTGACAGGAGATCAACACAAACAAAAAAAGAGGATTTAGGTTTTCAACCTTAGTTCCGGCGCAGTGCAAAGAATGCTACTGCTCCGAGGCCTGCGAGTGCTGCCATTGCGCCAAATCCTGGTGACTTCTTGGTCGGTTCAGGAGTTGGAACGGTGGTTGCCTTCTCGGTTGGCTTTGCGGTTGCTGCTGCAGTTGTTGCTACAGCGGTTGGCTTCTCGGTTGGAGTTGCGTTCTGCTGAGTAACATTTGCTGCTGGTGCTGCTGCAGTTGCGTTCTTGGTTGCGTTAACTGCTGGTGCTGCTGGGGTAACCTTTGCTGCCGGCTCTTTTGCTGCTGCCGGAGCGCCGCCTGCCTCAACAACGTTGAACAGTGAAGTCTCAACTGCATCAACAGTTACACCGGAAACACGGACGATGTACTCGTCTGGCTTGAAGGTGGATGCGTCAACACTGAAGCTCCACTTGTTCAGACCATCAGTGCCCTGCTGGACCTTGACAGTTCCGGTTGCGCCGCTGAACTCACCGCTCTGTGACTTGTCGGTCGGCTTGAATGAGGAAGAAGTAACCTCAACGAGCAGATCGTTGTCGTCGTATGCCAGGTTGGTGGTACCTGCGATCTCGAACTTGGAACCTACCTTCTGCTCACCGATCGGGTTGATGGTGATCTTGGGCTCCTCTACGAGGAACTGGAGCTTGGTGTAGGTGTCGTCTACCATGGCGTTGTTGATTGCCTGGATAAGTGCCTCTGCCGCATCAGTACCCTGGAGTGCACCCTGTCCGCCGATCTTGAAGAGCTGTGATCCACGGGTTGGGTATGAACCGAGTACGTTCTGTGGGTTGAGTGGGTTGTCCGGGTAGATATCGAATTCGTTGTTGTACATTGGGTGCTGGACTACTACGAAGTACTGACCTGCATAGAGGCTCTTGGTAGTTTCCTTGGTAACCTCGTACTCGAACGACATGTCATCGTTCACGGATTCGGTTGCGTAGATAACCTTGTTCTTACCGAGGATCCACAGTGCAACTCCCAGTGATGGGTCGCCTTCTGCTGTACCTCTGACGTAGAGCTTGTCACCCTTTGCAACGACTGAGCCGGATGCAGTTGCCTGGATGTATGGCTTCTTGATCACAAGTGAGACAGTGTCGTACTGTGCATCATTCAGGTGATCCTTGTCGTTTGGTGCACTTACTGCGTAGATAGTGTAGGTTCCTGCATCCATCTCGAGGTTTGCAGTCTGCCACTTGTACTCGTAAGTGTCGTCATCCTGAACATCAGCTACATCAAAGGACTGTGGCTGGTTGTTGTTGACTTCTTTCTTTGGAGACTTGAGCATTGC
>NZ_DATMYY010000360.1:0-3417 GCF_035560735.1 Methanospirillum sp. | reverse complement strand
CATTAGTTCTTAGTTTTGTTTGCATTTTGACCGATTCAAACATCACTAAGGACACATTTATTTCTTGTTAGTGGCAAAGTTAGGTTACAGATACAACCGATCACTGATATCCAGGAAATATAAGGGCAGAACTCTTATCGTTGAATTTCGTGTTAGTGCAGGTATCATGTACTATTCTTTTATGGTACCATCATGAATCCGATACTCGGCATGTCGATTTTCAAAATAGGAAATAATTCTAGGTCTGTGATTATATCTCCAGATTTTCACCTGGTATACCCCTTCGGCTCACTAGTATCTTGTAGCCCGGATAATGATGATTTAGGTCTTAAAAATTATTCAGTCGATACTCTCCTTTAGGAATCCTGATCTCAAACCTGACTCCTTCTCCCTCTTGTCCAACTTCCTGAATGGACATTCCGGTAATCTCCAAAATTTCCCGCGAGAGGGACAATCCAAATCCGGTATGCTTGAAATACTCGCGCTTAAATATTGCTGATTTATATTTATCAGGGATTCCAATCCCGTCATCTACATATATGAGGATATAACCATCTGTATCTTCATGCCCGGATATCGTTATCCCTGTAATTTTCTCTCCATATCGTAGTGAATTGTCGATCAGGTTATGAAACACCTTTTCAAACAGAGGATCAGCATAGATGGAAAGCCCGGCAAAATCCTGGTGAAGATCGATAACACCCAGATCTAATGAGCGGATAGATTGTTGAATTACCGAATGAACATCCTGCCATGTCGGTGAGCGTACCCCGATATCCTGGTAGTCACGAGTGAACGATATCTGCCGTTCAATATTGTGAGCAAAGGTATCTGCTTTTTCAATATATATCCGACCATCAGGAGAAAGTTCATCGCCCAGGGCCAGGTCAAGTGAGAAGAACAGTCCTTGTAACTGATTTGCCACATCATGGCGGGTAATGCTTGACATCAGTTGTAACTTTTTGTTTGCAAGTGTTATGGCATCCTTTGCCTTCTTTCTCTCAGTTATATCTGTGCTCACAACCAGGATACCAATAACCTCATCCTTATCATCAAAGAGAGGCACTTTGTCGGTTTGCACCCATATCGGCTCACCAAATGGATAAATTCTCTCAACGATACCCAGTTTTGGTTTTTTTGAAGTAATAACCTCCAGGTCATCTGAGTAGTAAAGATCTGGTGCTCCGGGAAATATCTCAGAAAAGGTCTTCCCTTCAATCTCGTGGATCGGTTTTCCAAATAACCGTGCAGCAGCGGGATTTACTCGGATGAACGTGTTGTGGATATCTTTATACCAGATCATCGAGGGAACTTTTTCAAGAATGCTCTGGTGTTCACGAAGAATTTTATTCAGATTCTCTTCTGTTTGTTTCCTTTTGGTGATATCTTCAAATATTGCTACAAAATGACCTAATTCAGGCCGGTACGCCGCTATTTTCAGCCAGACATGAAGAGGAGTAAAATAAATCTCAAATACCTCGGGGACACCAGTTATCACGACCCGATTATAAATATCAAAGAGTTCAGGAATTTCCTCCCAAATACCGGGGATTGCCTCTGTTACTGGTTTCCCTTTAAGCCCCTTAAGCCCAGTGATCTGCTCAAAGGAATCATTCACATCGAGATATATCCAGTCTATCGGATGATTACTATCATCATAAACCATCTGACAGTACGCAAACCCCTCAAGCATATAGGTAAATAGTGACCGATAATGTTCCTCACTCGTTCGAAGGGCATTTTCCATCCGTTTCCGTTCAGATATATCCCGTATTGTTCCCTCAATCAAAACCGGATTATTCTCCTGATCCCGTACAATCTGACAATTTATGGAGACCGGCACTTGATACCCGGTTTTTGTAAGCATCGTGGTCTCATAATCCAATATGCGTTCTTGTACCAGAAGGAGTCTAACTAATTCATATCGGTCATCCGGATTGGGATACAGACGAAGGGCTGATGTTCCGACTAGGTCAGATACCTCCCACCCGGTGAGTTTTGTACAGGAGGGGGAGAGAGCTTGGATGATTCCATCCATGTCAGTCTGAAAGAAGAGATCAATAAAGTTTTCAAAGATTGATCGATATCTCTTTTCACTGCGCTCAAGATTTTCGTCTGCGATCTTATGTTCAGTGATATCGATTGCCGTAATAAGCCCGGCTTTCTTCTTTCCGATGGTTATTGTACTTCCTACACATTCAAGCCATCTGATTTCACCATTTTTTCTAATGATCGGTAATTCGTACCGATGAGTCATCCCTTCATCTCCCCGCAATCGTGCCTGCCCCAGGGCGATATACTGCTTCTGATACGTAGGATCAATAACCTCCCAGAACTTCATCGAAAGGAGTTCATCTTGTGAATATCCTGATATCTTCAAGGCTGCCGGGTTTGCATATGTCCATGCATCATCTTGGTACATCATGATCCCGGCTGTTGTAGAGTCAGAAAGTGCCCTAAATTTCTCTTCACTTGCTTGAAGAGCAGATTCAATCTCTTTCTCCTCTGTTATGTCATCAATCGCAACAATGACATAAGAAGAACATTCGATTTCCACAGGCTCTGCATTGATACTCAGCCACCGAAGAGAAGGGTGACCCTCAATCATCAGGGTCAATGGGATAACAGTTCCATGAATACTAACGCCGTCCTTTATTACCGCCTCAATCCCTGTCCGTAATGGGCAGTTTGGACAAGATGATGAGTATCCACATCCCCGGGGATCTTCCTCACTATGGATGCATCCTAATCCTCCTCCACCTCGTTTCCGGATAATATCTGCGGGATCCAGAAGAATTAACTCAGATAATGCCTTATTTGCCTGGGTGATTACGGTATCGGTATTGAGCAGGATGAGACCTACCGGAGCAGCCCGAAAAACTTGAAGAAAATTATTCCGCTCTGTTCGGAGAAGATTCTCCATGTTTTTCCGTATCGTTATATCCCGGTTACTGACTATTTTTCCAGCATAATTCCCCTTTGAATCATATATTGGCTGACAGACATGCCCAATCCATCGTATACACCCATCTTTTCGAACAATACGGTAATCAAGCCAGGATGAGGTTATCTCTTTCGAGCAGTTCTGCGTGTGAGTTATCCATAGAGGAATGTCTTCTTCAAGGATGATCTTGTTGCGAAGATCCGGATCCTGATAAAATTCCTTAGGGGTGTAACCGGTCACCTCTTCACATGATGGAGAGACATAGACCATTGTTCCATTTTGATCTCTCCAGTACACCCACTCATGTGAATATTCAGTTATAGTCCTGAATTTTTCTTCGCTCTTTTTGAGTGATTCCTCTGATTGAGCCCGAGATACTGACATTTTGATGATCTGGGTAAGTTCGAAAATCTGCGACTGAATCTCGTACGTTTTTTTCAGGTAAAAATCAGCACCGTTATTCAGTGCATCAA
>NZ_DATMYY010000359.1:0-3903 GCF_035560735.1 Methanospirillum sp. | reverse complement strand
CTTCCGGATACGCGATTCATGAATTAATTTTCTCCTTTTTCATACCCCTTTAAAATTATTTTTCTATCCCGGTCGACATTATACATAGCCGTGAAATGCGGCTGGGAATCGAACAATGGCAGACTTTACAACCAAGAGTGTCACCAAGTCAGCTGAGCGAAAACTCAGCTCACCCATCGACACCGTCGCAAATTTCCTGGCACTTGTCCAGGACGTCATCGAGAACAACCCCTGGGGATGCACCTCGTACACCTCAAACAATCAAACTGTTGCCGGGGTCGTCAGGGGATCTGAACACTACTCAGGAAAGGTCGTGTATGAAAACGCAGAAGCAAAGACTGTCGGACAGATATCAGTCAGGGCTCCTTCTTCTGCGGCTTTCAGCACTGATGTGAGCACCATCATGGCTGCAACGGCAATAAACACCGCAATGGGGGGAACACCGTCACATGACAGTTCTGAAGACTCCTTTAGTTGTGCACTCAAATGCCACAACTCAAACGGTGAGAACTTCAGGGTCACGTTCAAGCGTGATGGTGTTGTTGTATCAGGATACGAAGCAGACAGTATCCTTTCAGGGATAGAAACCTGGGCAGACACCGTTGCTCTCCTGGCATAATCTCCGGGAGAGAAGAATGCGGTGGACCTTTCTGGCATATGGATCAGTACTCCTGATCCTCACCTCTCTCACCGGAGCAGAGTACCTTGGCACAACCATCAGCACAGATGGAACACTCCTGCTTTCAGGATCTGGTGAAGATACAAACGGCTCGTTTGCGTCCATGGTCATGACAGTAGGAGTATCAGAACTCTCACGGATTATAAACCGGGAAGAGTCCGGAATCGGGCTTTCAGTTCGTGGGTCTGGCCCGGTCCTCTTCTCTGATTATTCAACTGGCAAATCTATCTCCCCTGTAACACCAGTTTGTATCTTTCTAAAAAGCAACCGGCTCAATCCAGATAGCCAGGCAGAATTGTATACATCCGGCATCCTTGAACATGGAACCTACACCATGAGCAGGGTATCAGGGCCAGGCCTGACAGGGGAGACTCTGGTGAACGGTTCCGGGCTTATGATCCTTGGATCAGGACTCCAGGGAAATGATACTGCAGGATCATCAGGATTTGTATCAGGAAACATGACTGTCCATGATCTGGTCCGGTTCTGATCTCTGACATGAAAAGTGAGCTGATCTATGAACATTTGCGAAAGTGAATAAAAGTACCTGGTTTCCTTGTTTCATGATTTGGGCACGAAACATAACTAGACCAGATCACCCCGATCACTTTCGCCCTGTTTACCTAACCTTTAGATACTGCGGTACTAAATCACCATGTGCCATACTCATCCTGCCCGAACACAGACCCCCGTTAATGGCTGGTAATCTGACTGGTTCGTGCATTAATTGAGCATTTTATCAGCGGAACAAAAAATGACACATTCTGACATAATCAGACATGATGAAATCGGATGTCACAGATGATCATCACGGTGGATGCAAAGTGATCTCCTGACTTGTCAGGGAATCTTAGGTGGGATGGCAGAAACAGAATTGATGTGATCGTATGAATCAAATGAAAATAGACAAACCCCGCACAACCCTTCTCTATCTTGGCCGACCGGGAAGATTGGCGGGGGTAAACTACCTGTATAATTGTATGAGCGTTTGTACCTTTCTGTTATCCAGGAGTGCTTCTCATGGATTATAGGGGTATTCTCTGCGGATGGAGGTCAGAGGCTGGTATCCACGCCCCGGAATCGAGTTCTATACATATCTCTTGCATATCTGGGTGGTGACCGGGATGGCTGGCACTAACCTCACTTCCCGGGCAATTCTCTATGATGCGGTTGCAGAACTCAAACGCAGTGGATACACATCCATCAGGGTTGCAGGCTCATCACGGCTGTTTGATCTTATCGCATGGAACAGGGAGGAGTTCCTCTTTATTGCAGTCAGACGGACCCGGAACTCCGGGATATCCAAATACTCACACCATGTCAGCCAGTTATCTTCTCTCATCAGAGAGGCCATTCTGCCCGGACGTGTGCAATTCTGGATCTATGCAGTAAAAGAGTGGCACAGATATCAGATCCTTCCCGGTGGTGCCCTGCTTCTCAGGGGAGGGTTTCAATGACGTACCCAATCCGTTCTGCCTGCTCTGTCCTCTTTGAGCACGGTCAGACCGTTGAGGTCAGACTGATTGGGAAACGTGGGACAGCATCAGGGTTCTATAATAATTTTGACCGACTCAGTGCTGATGCAGTCTCGTTTGATAACCGGGGTGAATATGCAGGAACCTATGTCACCTTAAACCCGGTCAACCCTGACCTGCTTGCTCGCCGGGCCAACAGAATAGAGACACGGTTAGGCAGGGACGAAAAGTCAGCAGGTGACAATGATATTCTCTGCCGGAGATGGCTACCGGTTGATATTGATCCCATCAGGCCATCGGGAGTTTCATCATCTGAATCAGAGCATACAGCCGCGATAGAGAAAGCATCCCGGATTGCTGCATACCTTACTGATCTCGGATGGCCAGAGCCGGTTGTTGCTGACTCTGGCAACGGGGCACACCTGCTGTACCGCATTGATCTCCCAAACGATGAACTGTCCCGGGTTCTGGTCAAAAATGTACTTGAAACCCTGGATCTCCTCTTTTCAGATGAATCCTCAACCGTTGATACGTCTGTGTTCAACGCTGCAAGGATCTGGAAGCTGTATGGAACGACAAGCAGGAAAGGAGACAATATCGCAGCACGGCCACACCGAAAGGCAACGATACTCTCTGTCCCGGAAACTCTGGCGATAGTTCATACAGAGGCTCTCACATCTTTTGCAGAGATGCTTCCAAAAGAGGCAGACCCGATAGAGGCACCAAAGTCCCGCAAAGCGGCAGGGAAAGCAACAGAACTCAAATCATGGCTTGACCGGTATTCTATCGGGTACAGGCAGAAGCCATACGCTGGTGGATCACTCTTTGTTTTTGATGTATGCCCGTTCTCACGGGATCATACCGATGGTGCATATGCGATTCAATTCTCAAATGGAGGCATCTTTGCAGGATGCCACCATTCTTCATGTGGAGAAGGAAGACAGCGGTGGCCTGAACTTCGGGTGATGTTTGAAGGTCAGGCATCTTCAAGATCACGGGATGTTCAGGGCTGCGATCATTCAAACCCGGAGAAAAGACCAGCAGTATCAGTTCAAGTCCATTCATCAGAGTCCAACAAAGCAGGATCTCCTGATGTTCAGTCTGAATCCAGCGAGATTTCAAACATTGCGAAAACAATTCTCCAGGGTGGCAATCCTCTTTCGTTTATGCTTGAGACATTTGCCCAGGATCACATCGGCGATTCAGTAGTTGCAGAATGTCTGGTTCTGTCACTTGCATCCAGGAAGGTTATCAATGCACGTGGCCTGCATGTGTCAGTCACCGGGGAGTCAGGGAAAGGAAAATCCCATGCATTTGAGACCATGATGAGCCAGGTTCCTGAAGAACTCAGGCTTGAAGGGCGGATGAGTGAGAAGGCACTCTTCTACATCAAAAACATGCAGCCGGGAAGTGTGATAGCCCTTGATGATATTGCATTATCTGACCAGATGCAGGAGATTCTCAAAGGTGTCACAACCTCGTTTCGCCGTCCTTTCACCTACCGGACCGTGAACAAGGATCGTGTCGGTGAGACCTGTGTTATCCCTGAACGGTGTGTTTGGTGGGTTGCCAAGGTTGACGGGACCGGTGACGACCAGGTCTGGAACAGTGCGACGAGCAAAGTCATATTTAGGATTGCGGTGAAATTCCGCCGTTTTATCCATTCAAAATGTCTCTAATCTGATGTGCATCTCTGGTAACGGATTTGTTCAAAGCTCAGATGAAAACGCAGCGCAAGGATGAACCTGA
>NZ_DATMYY010000358.1:0-17351 GCF_035560735.1 Methanospirillum sp. | reverse complement strand
GTATAAGAGGATAAGCATTATGAGGATACTGATATTTTCAAACCAGTGACGTGTGGTGTCAGATAAGACCGGAATGATATCCACTTAACCTCCATCGATAAGAACAGTGGTTAATTCTTGATCCGGTCAGGATAATATTCTTCCTTTCTGATTTTTACCAGAGTTTCTCTAAGAAAGGGGGCATTTCTCCGGCTTTCACATGCCGGATAGATTGCCCTAAAATTTTATTCCAATTCAAAAGTGGTGACGCCGAGTATATAGATCCCTGGAAGAGAATGACATTCCATTTAATACATCCTTACAGCCCCAAAATTCTCATTTATAGTTCCACGAAAGAGATATAGTGGATGATGAGCATTCAGGACTGAATATAAAGCACAATTGCACTTCCTGATACAAAACGCAAATGATAAGCAAGGATGAGGATGAGATCAAATTATGACCAGCATTCTTAAGACAACTCTCGGATCGCTCACACTCCCAAATCCGTTTATTCTAGCATCCGGACCCCCTACTGCATCAGGAGAGATGATCAGACGGGCATTTCAGGCAGGATGGGGAGGGGCAGTCATCAAAACCATCCATCCTGACGGGATGGAGATTCAGGATCTTTCCCCCCGGTTCGCAGCATGGACAGGAACAAAAGGGGAACTTCTCGGGTTTGAGAATGTTGAACTGCTCAGTAAGAAGACGGTCTCATACTGGGAGAAGGAGATCAGAAGTCTCAAACAGGATTTTCCTGATAATCTCCTCATAGCAAGTATCATGGGAGATACTGATTTTACTACGTGGCAGGATCTTGCAGTACGGGCAGGAGATGCAGGATGTGATGCGATTGAACTGAACGTCTCCTGTCCGCATGGAATGCCGGAGGCAGGAGTGGGGGCGGCAATAGGACAGAACCCGGATATGGTCAGGGACCTGACAAAGATGGTTTCAGCAGTTACTGGGGTACCGGTGTTTGTCAAACTTACCCCAAACATCACAGATATCAGTAAAGCAGCCTTGGCTGCAGAAGAAGGGGGAGCAGACGGTATTTCTGCAATTAACACAGTTCAATGTATTCTGGGGGTAGACATCCAGACCTTTGCACCGCTGCCCTCAACAGGAGGAAACGGAACTGCAGGAGGGTACTCCGGCCCTGCGATAAAGCCAATTGGACTGAAGATGGTAGCAGACATCTCGCGCACGGTTTCACTTCCAATCATGGGAATAGGGGGAATTAGCAGATGGCAGGATGCTGCCCAGTATATCCTCCTCGGTGCCTCAGCTGTGCAGATCTGCACTGCAGTGATGTGGAATGGGTATGGGATAATAAGGACAATGAACAAAGGAATGGAAAATTATCTGGTTCAGAATGGGTTTGATTCTCCCGATGAAATCAGAGGGGCAGTTCTTGGAAGAATGCAACCTCATCATGTAATTAGCAGAACAATCAGGGTTGAACCTGTTGTATCAAAGAGCGAAGTGTGTTTACAATGCGGAAGGTGTGTCACAGCCTGCAGGGATGGTGGATATGATGCACTCATTATGACACCAAAAGGGCTCGTTGTTGAGAGAGCACGATGTGACGGATGTGGTCTCTGTCTCCTGGTCTGCAGTTCCAAGGCCCTCACATCCGTGATCCGATCAGGATAGAGTAGCAGGGGTTTACTGAAGATACCTGGTAGAGACTGATTACTAATCTTCTGACTCCTGATACCAGAAATCACGGCAATATACTTGCAAATCCCATGAGCCGGGATTTGAGATCCACCGGATCCTGGTAGTGAAGATCCCCGGCATGGATCAGGATCTTCACAAGTTCTGTATTTCCCCCTGATTTCTCTTGCCTCGCAACCTGATGCACAAAACGCATGTTCAGGTTCCACCGGTGTACCTGACCATATGATCCAAGATGAGCAGGATCTATGAAAACTTCATCCCTAATTGCCTGTATGTACGCTATGTTTGCTTTTATCAGATCCCGAGTAACAAGACCTGAATGGGCAGAAATGAGAATCCTTGCCGGATGGTCAAGAAGGGATGTGAGTGTGGTGATATATTGATCCAGATCATATGCATCCAGATAGGGGATAGGATCTTCCACGAGGTCTCCAAGATAGAGAACTTCGTCTGCCATATCATAACAGACCGATGAGTCCACTGTATGGCCGGGGGCATAATCGAACCTTATCCCCTCATCTTCAAGTGTGAGCTGGTCAGTAAACGTCAGGTTCGGAGGGATGAGTTGAACATCTCCCCTTTTTTGTGCTACATTCTGCATAAGATCAAAAGCACCCCTCTCCTTCAACCGCTGGCGACACAACTCGTGCCCAATTATGATATTTTCACTAAATACACAATTTCCCCAGATGTGATCCCAGTCTGAGTGTGAGTTAAAGATCAGCAACCGGTGGTTTTCCGGTTTGTATTTTAGGGTTTCAAAGATCTCCTCCATGGAAACCGGCCCAAGGTGAGTATCACAGAGCAGATCCAGACTTGCACCTGAAATCAGATACAGGGAGATTTCATCATCAAAAGTCAGAAGATGCCCTCTGTCTGCAATCCGCTCAACTCTCATGTAGTATAATAGGATAGATCTGGATAAAAGCCTGAATTATGGCAGTACCCTAACGGACCAGACATGAGGTGCAGAAAATAAAAGAATTATCTTTTTTCGGCTTTCCTGAACCTTACTTCAGACTGAGCGTGGAGAGTATTCCATCCCTGACAAGCGCCTCATTCTCTGCCCGTTCATAATTGGCATAAACAAAGTTGATGTTATAGACTAAACCGGGTCTGCAGAACAGGTACGTAACCGCGGCTCCATTCTCCGAATTCACGGCTGTGACCTTGATCACACCAGTTCCATCAGCAAATTTTGCCCCCTCAACATCAAACCGGACAAAGGTCATGGCCGAGACATTTACCGAGCCATTAATAGCAACCTCATGCGAGAGGGTCATCTTCTCATTGTATAATCCATCGAGGGTGGCATCCGTGTTCTGCCAGGTTACCTGGATTGAATCTTTACTGTCTGTTGCTGTCAAAATGGTCAGGATATTGATTCCTCCCTGTCCGGCAACAGTTCGCATCTTTTCAAGAGATGAGTTGCTGATCTGTTTGAATCGATCAGGGTAGGAGAATATAACCCCACCTTCATTATAGGTAATATTTCCAGCCACATGAGTCAGATCACCCGCCAATCCTGATTGCAGCGGGAGAATCGAACCATTATTGGTAGTATTTTCAGAAGGATGAGATATGGTGACTTCAGGAACGGCTGTCTGCCCTGTTTGTATTGCCGCATGAGCAGACGCTTGCTTCTCCTGGCTGTGGGATGTACATCCGGCAAGGATAACTCCAAAAGCCAGGAGAATGAGAAGTATTCCGAAGATTCGTTCCTGCTTCATAAGCTATTCATACATGTACTGGAAGGTAGAAATATCTCCTTTCCGGTTCAGGAACAACCTCGAAGATCTAAATTGGTTCAATTTTTTTTAGGGCCAACCTATCTGGACAGATGAAAGGTGAAACTCATCATCCATCAAGCCAACCAGAGTACATGGATATGGTCAGGCAGATCCTTGAGACGATGGCTGAAACAGATAACGCGGTCACGGCAAGGCATATATCACAGAGGACCGGGCTTGCTCCCTCAACTCTCATAGGAGTCATGATGGGAATGATAAACCAGGGGTATATTGGTGAAGTTTTGCCTGATGGAGGGAGGCAGCAGCCCTCACGATGTGCCTGTGCCTGTTGCACCCGTGATCATGAAAATACCAGTTCCCTTGACAGAAGGATCTACCAAATCTCCCCCCGAGGGAGAATATACCTCAAGAACTGGGAGGGAAAAGTCTGATAAAAATTCACCCTCCTCACCTTGTTCGGACCCTCCATTTTTCCACGAATTATGGTGAGATTCTGGCCACCATTGATGGAGTGCTTAAACTCAAGTCCTCATATTCAACATCTGTTCAGAAGGATTCATCGCGGCATTGAACAAATATAAAGAGAAACGGGACTGATCATCGCATCAGATAAGCGGAGACCTCATATATATGCGCATGAGGCCGGTAATAGAGATCGAAGGACTATCAAGGAACTTTGGTGATCTCTGTGCTGTCGATGATCTGAACCTCTCTATTGGAACTGAGATATTTGGTCTTCTCGGGCCGAATGGATCAGGAAAGACAACAACGGTTCTGATGCTGACAACCCTCCTGAAACCAACAGCAGGAGCCGCATTTATTCATGATCACTCCTGCATATCAGAGCCAATGAAAGTCAGGGAGCATATCTCATATGTTCCCCAGGAGATGGCAGTTGATATCAAACTCACCGGTAGAGAGAATGTCTGGTTTTTTGCTAAGATGTATGGAGTCCCACGACCTCATGACCGGGTTGATGAAGTGCTGGGGATCCTGAATCTGACTGACCGGGCTGATGATCTGGTCAAAACTTACTCTGGAGGAATGAGACGAAGGCTGGAACTCGCCCAGGCTCTTGTACATGAACCTGATGTCCTTTTCCTGGACGAGCCAACCATCGGACTCGATGTCTCTGCACGTCGGAACATCTGGGAGCATATCACCCGGCTCCGTAGGGATGGAATGACGGTCTTTGTAACCACCCATTACATGGATGAGGCTGATCACGCCTGCGACAGAGTCGGGATCATCGATCATGGCAGACTTGTTGCGGTAGACACACCTGTAGCGCTCAAACACCAATCAGCTCCTGACGTTGTCTCGGTCAGAATTTCGGGAGCATATCACCCGATAACCGGTGATTATTTTACTCCCCTTGGAAGGGACGGGGAGGTATGGAGCTTTGCTACAACAGATGGCGTAGCAGCTCTCCCCCAAATCAGGGAACTGCTTGAAAAGGCAGGAAACACCATCAGAGGCATTTCACTCCGATCAGCAACACTCGATGACGTATTTCTCCAGCGGATCACAACACAAAAAGAGCCAGAAGGGTTTGATGAGCGTAAGTTCAGGACCATGCTCAGGAGACGCCGATGAAGCAGATTGCATATTACTTCTGGCGTGACCTGATACGCTGGAGCCGGAGCAGAGCATCGGTGATCTCATCCCTGGTGATGCCTGCCGCCTGGCTCATCTTTGTCGGACTTGCCCTTCCAATAAGGTTTACTGACAACTACCTCGAGTTCATCACTCCGGGAATACTCGTCATGACTGTGTACATGACCTCACTGCAAGGGGGAGCACTCATCCTTTTTGACAAGATTCTTGGGTACTTCAACAAGTTTCTTGCTCTTCCAGCCCCAAGGGAGACACTTCTCCTTGGTAAGATCTTCTTTGTCACCTTCAGAGGGCTCGTGCAGGCTACGATCATCCTCATACTTGCAATCATCCTTGGGGCAAAACCATTCTCTCCTGCCGGACTTCTTCAGACATATCTTCTGCTATTCCTCCTTGGGATGCTCTTTTCATGTCTTGCCAGCACTATTGCCCTCTACCTTGGAGATCATGACAGTTATGCAGCCGTCAACTCGATGATCAGTATGCCCCTCTTCTTCACCTCAAGTGCCCTTATGCCATATGACAAGATGCCTGCCTGGCTCAGCATTCCAGCTCATCTCAATCCATTAAGTTTTGCAATCGATGGGATCAGAGAAGCAGCGGCAGGAATCTTTCCATTGGTACAGATATGTGGTCTTTCTGCTGCACTCTGCCTTGTCCTTGCAATCGCTGTGGTACTGTTCAGACGGATTACTGTGTAGAACTCCGAAAGAGAGATCATGTAGTGAAACCGATGAGAAGGCATGTGTATGCCTTCATCACCGATCGCCTCTTTCGAGGAGGTCGTCAGATTTCACGGTCATATTTGTCCAGGGCTGGCAATCGGATACCAGATTTCACTGGCGGCGATGAATGCACTTGGAGTCACGCGGCCGGATGACGAAGAACTGGTTGCAATCGCAGAGACTGATGCCTGTGGTATTGATGCAATCCAGATGGTAACCGGGTGCACTGCAGGCAAAGGAAACCTTATCATAAAAGACTATGGAAAGCATGTCTTTACCTTTATAAACCGGGCAAATGGAGAAGCGGTTCGGGTAATTGGAAAACAGCCAAACATCCCGGAGCAGGCAGAACTCGGTAGTATGAGACCGAAGATATTTGGCGGCAGTGCCAGCGAAGAAGAACATGGAGCCTACCATATCCTAACACACACAGTTGTGAAGAAAATCCTAGCCCTAAACCCCGAAGAGGTCACAACTGTAGAGAAAGTTACGGTAGATCTTCCTGCCACAGCAAAGATATTCTCCTCAATTCCATGTGGATGCTGCGGCGAAATAGTAGCAGATGGCAAAACAAAAGAATACAATGGAAAGAGGATCTGCATCCCCTGTTACCTGAAACACACAGCCTGAAGAATATCAGAACCTGATGCGGGGAACAGTGTTTTTTCCTTCATTATGGGGATTGTTCATCCCCATTTCTCGTGCTGGTCTCCTCATGATGGGTCAGTGCAGAATACTCAGCTCCCGGAATGCAGTCAATCCCGGGAATATAGGGCTTGATGTCAATTATCGGAGATCCATCCAGCGCCTCGATACCGGAGACAGTGATAATCCCGTTCTCAAACGCTACAATCCTGCCAATTGAGAGGGCAATGGGATTTGGACGTGCAGGGGACCGAATAGTAAAAACCGGCCGATCCTCGATCCATTCAGGTCTTCGGGAGAATAACTTGCTTCGATCCGCACGGTCCATCCAGTATAGCACCCAGATATGGGATATCCCGATCATCTCTCCAAGACCATCCCTGAATTCTGGAAAAATGGTGATCGTGGAGCACCCCTCACATTCACGTCCCTGCCTAGGTGCCTGCTGACTGTCTTTGAATGGTGAACTGATGACACCGATTGGGGTGAGCTCAATCATAAGAGAACAATGTACATTTCACCGATTAATATTTGATCCAGATAATACAGGATTTTCATATTATGAAGCAGAAGAGTCAGATCGGGTATCAGGAATTACTCCGAAGTCAATCACCCGTTCTGCAATATCACCGGAGTATTCACCAATCCTGCGGATGCTGTCTGTAATCTTCCTTGCAACCATCACTGAATCTGTAGGAAGAGCCAGAATATCCTGATTTATCTGATGAAGAGACTGTTCAAGAGGTGAAGTAGTTCCTAAAACACGGTTAGCCTTCTTCATATCACGGGAAAAGAACGCAGAGATACTCATTTCAAACAATTTATCAGCCTCTGCCATCGCCTTGCCAATCACCACCCGAACTTCTTCTGTCAGGATCTCCTTCTCTATCATACTAATACTCCTCGATATGAGAACACAGTGATCGGCAACCCGCTCCACAATTCTCCCAGTCTGCAGGTAATGAAGAACTTCAGATATGTTTGTCTTCATCCGCTCAGCATTGCGAGGGCTTTGTAGAATCATGTTTGTCTGTCGTGAAATCAGCCAGAACAGCCGGTCAACATCTCGATCCCTGAACTCAACATCCTGTACCCTTCCCTGATCACATGATTTCAACCCCTCTGCTGAATCAGTGAGCATACCGTGTGTGACTGCATACATTCTTCTGAATGAGGTGTCAAGGGGCATATCAAGGGGGTTGAAGAGATCTCTGAGTATTATTATTGTCTCCTCTTCTTCAACCGGTTCAAGGCCGATGACCTGATCTGAAAAAGCTCTGATAGTTCTCCGGAGAGTCCCCTGAATCCGGTCTTTTGATCTGATCTCGATGATATTGTACCCTGCAATATAGATTCCCACGAGAATCCTGAAAAGCAACTGCGAGTCCATTCCCTGATCAATGGTGACAACACGTGAACGGGGAGGAAGATCGCCGGTAAGATTTCCGGTGATCATCAGATCACCATCAGCCTGGATCATCACACCGACCGGATCGTTCTTTCTGATATTGAGGGAGGTGACCCACTCTTTTGGCAGCGTGAGCACATATGATGAACCTCCGGTCATCTGAACCCTTCTGATATCCATCTCTGCTCGGGTCAGTGCTACTCCCCACAATATAGTAACTTTCCCCGGTAACTACAGAGACCTCTATAGTTACCATACCACACAAGAATCTCCGGGAAGAATCATGATAACACAACCGGGGAGATACTAGGACCAGATAGTATCCAGAGACTGATATGCCTGATTGGTATAATCCGGGCTCTGAACACTCGGCACGAAACGATTATCATGACCATAACGGGCTCTGAACGAACATTCAAGGAACGGCTCACCCATCGTCCGATGGAGCAGGGTGTGAAAGTTCTCTGGTTTCTGTGTGCGATCTCATCCATCATAGCGATATTCTGTATACTGGGATTTCTCCTCTATGACGCAATCCCTGCGTTCATGGAGATCGGCTTAATACCATTTCTTACCGGAGACCGGTGGGACCCGACAAGTATCATCCCGAAATTCGGGACCGTACCTCTTATTGTTGGCACTCTGCTTGTCACTTTCGGTGCCATGGTCTTTGCTGTCCCACTCGGGCTTGCATCAGCCATTTTTATCTCTGAACTCGCTTCCCCAAGGCTCAGGCAGACATTGAAACCAGCCATTGAACTCCTTGCAGGAATTCCATCTGTGTTGTATGGTTTCTTCGGATTGGTAATCCTTGTAAGATTGATCCAGGACTGGGCTCATGTATCAAGTGGAGAATCAGTCCTTGCAGGATCAATCCTCCTTGGCATCATGGCCCTTCCGACAATCATCAGTGTATCAGAGGATGCCTTGAGTTCGATACCCAGATTTTTGAAAGAGGGCTCACTCGCTCTTGGAGCAACCCACTGGCAGACCATAGCAAGAGTTTTGCTTCCTGCTGCCCTTCCAGGAATCACCGCTGCAATCATTCTTGGAATCGGCAGGGCAGTTGGTGAGACCATGGCAGTGATCATGGTTACCGGAAATGCAGGGATCATCCCAGATCCAATCTGGAATATCTTCTCTCCGGTAAGAACCCTGACAGGAACATTGGGTATCGAGATGGGAGAGGTAGCTGTAGGGTCCCTTCACTATCATGCCCTCTTCGGAGTTGCAGTACTTCTGTTGACAATATCGCTTATCGTTAACCTCCTTTCACTTGAGGTGATGAAGTGGCTCCATCGCACACAGACCGGTGGAAAAAGCGGCAAAAAATCCCTGCTTCAATCTATACCAGTAGATCTTTCATTCATTACCCCGTACCTCTCATGGATTGTAATCATTGGATGTCTGCTCCTGCTGATTCATGCCGGACTCTGGGGGGGTGCTGTTGCAGTCCTGATAATACTAACCCTCAATGCCCTGGTCTGTCGGTTCTGCAAAAAACAGCAGATCCAGCAGATCTGGTTTTCTGGAATTGCACTCGTGATGGTGCTTGTCGTTGCAATCCTTATCTTCATCCTGTACGACATCTTCTCGCACGGGCTTCCATACGTGAGCCTTGAGTTTATCACCCAACCACCCTCAAATCTCGGGCGTGGAGGAGGAATATTCCCTGCAATCGTTGGAACCTTTTACCTGATCCTTGGATCAATCGCACTTGCGTTCCCTCTCGGTATCGGAGCGGCAATCTACCTGGTCGAGTATACCAAGGAGAACACACTCACCAGGATCATCAGAACTGCTACAGATCTTTTAAATGGAACACCTTCTATCGTCTTCGGACTCTTCGGATTTACCTTCCTTGTTATCTTCCTCGGTTTCGGAATCTCACTCATTGCAGGTATCATCACCCTCGCTCTGATGGTACTTCCAACCGTTATTCGGACAACAGAAGAATCTCTTCGCAGTGTGCCTGACAGCCTCCGTGAGGGTTCGTATGCCCTTGGAGCAACCAAATGGCAGACAGTCCGCAGAGTGGTTCTCCCGCCTGCAATGCCGGGAATAATCACAGGGGCAATCCTTGCGATTGGAAGAGCGGCTGGTGAGACTGCCCCGATCATGTTCACAGCGGTCGTCTTCATGCAAAAGAGACTCCCCGAGTCCCTCCTTGACCCTGTTATGGCCCTGCCATATCATCTCTTTGTCCTGGCTACCACGGTCCCGGGTGCACGAAATAACCAGTATGCAACAGCCGTGGTCCTTCTCGTTTTGGTAATTGCAATATACGGAGTAGCAATTGTGATAAGAAATCATTTTGACCGGAAAGTCAGGTGGTAACAATGAACGAAGATACAATCATCAATGTCAGAAATCTCAACCTCTGGTACGGAGAAACCCAGGCTCTGAGAAATATCTCTATGCCCATAGCCCACCAGAAGGTTACATCTCTCATCGGACCGTCAGGGTGTGGAAAATCAACGTTGATCAGGTGCTTTAACCGGATGAACGACCTCGTCTCCGGCTGCCGGATTGAGGGCTCAATTACATTCCATGACAGGGACATCTATGGATCTGGCGCTGACGCCGTGGATATCAGGATGCAGATCGGGATGGTCTTTCAAAAACCGAATCCCTTCCCGAAGACTATTTATGAAAATATTGCCTACGGACCGAGGATTCATGGCATTCGGGACCGGGCAGAACTGGACCGAATCGTTGAGTCAAGTCTGAAAAAAGCGGCCCTCTGGGAAGAGGTCAAAACAAGGCTCCATGACTCCGCACTTGGTCTGTCAGGTGGTCAGCAGCAACGCCTCTGTATTGCCCGCACCCTTGCAGTCAACCCCGAGATTATTCTGATGGACGAACCATGCAGTGCTCTTGATCCAATCGCGACAGCAAAGATAGAAGACCTGATTGATGAACTCAAGAAGGATTACTGTGTTGTGATCGTCACCCACAGCATGTCACAGGCTGCACGTGTCTCTGATTTTACTGCATTTATGTACCTTGGTGATCTAATAGAGTTTGGAGAGACGAGACAGATCTTTGAGAATCCAAAGAAAGAACTGACTGAAAATTACATTACCGGAAGATTCGGGTGAGAAGATCATGACAGAAAAAAGCCAGGCAGAACTTGAGCAACTCCACCAGTCGGTGGTATCATTTGGCAAATTCGCACTAAGCATGCTGAAAGAGAGTATTGATGCTTTTGAGTCAGGGAACACAGAGCAGGCAATGGAGATATCACGATTAAAAAACGAGTTGAAAACCATGTTTGTTCCGCTGGAGGACTCACTCTTTCAGTACCTTGCTCTCTACCAACCGGTAGCCAAGGATATGCGTGAATGCGTCGCCTCCATCAGAATAATCTACAATTTTGAACGCATCGGCAGAATGGGATATGATATCGCGGAAACAACTGCAATCCTGACAAAATGCTGCAACCTGAAGGACTGTGAGGCCCTGATCTCCATGGGCAGACTCGTCATCGGAATGATTGAGGATGCACTAAGTGCGTATGAAGAACGCAACATCACAAAGATCATCACAATGCGTGATCGGGATGAAGAGGTTGACACTCTCTACTGTGATGTACTCACCGGATTTATCAGCAGGATGCAGGAAGAAAAAGAGGATGTCCCAGTCCTTACAAGATATGTGATCATAGACCGTTACCTTGAGCGTTGTGGTGATCAGGCGTGTAATATCGCTGAGATGAGTATATACATGGTCACCGGGGACCGGATTGAGATAAACTAACCGGGTATCTGGAATAAAAAATGAAATAACCTCATTGAGAGGTTTTGAAAGCAGATTTCCCCGCATATAATGCAGAGGATCCAAGTTCCTCCCCGATCCGGAGGAGTTGGTTATACTTCTCGACACGCTCACCACGGCAGGGTGCACCAGTCTTGATCTGTCCAGTGGCAAGAGCAACCGAGAGATCGGCAATAAAGGAATCGCAGGTCTCACCACTCCGGTGTGAGATCATTGCTCCCCACCCTTCTTTTTGTGCCATCCTGACTGCATCGATTGTTTCAGTAACCGTTCCGATCTGGTTGAGTTTTATCAAAACTGCGTTCGCAGCCTTCTCTTTAATACCCCTGTTGATACGGACAGTATTTGTGACAAAGAGGTCATCGCCAACGAGCTGAACTTTTGATCCGATTGCCTTTGTCAGTTCTGTCCATCCAGCCCAGTCATCCTCGGCAAGCCCATCCTCTATCGAGATGATAGGGAACGTGGTGGTCAGATCGCGGTAATAATCTGCCATCTCACCTGAAGAAAGAGAGCGGTTCTCAGTTTTCAGGGTGTAGACCCCATCCTTGAAAAACTCGCTTGATGCAGGATCAAGCACAACACAGATATCCTTGCCCGGGACATATCCTGCCTCTTCAATCGCAGTAATGATCAGCGAGACTGGTTCGCTGTTTGAGGGAACCTGTGGTGCAAACCCACCCTCGTCGCCGACTCCTGTTGATAGTCCTTTCTTCTTGAGAACTGATTTGAGTGACTGATAGACCTCACACCCCCACTGCATTGCATGAGGGAAGTCAGGAGCACCAACAGGTGCTATCATGTACTCCTGGAAGTCTGAGCCCTGCCAGTTTGCATGAGCTCCCCCGTTCATGATGTTCATGCATGGGACCGGGAGCGAGTATGGCCCTGATGCAAGGGATCTGAAGAGTAAAACCCCGTCTGCTGCTGCGTGTGCTCGTGCAACCGCCATCGAAACGGTGAGGATCGCGTTAGCTCCAAGCTTTCCCTTGTTTTCAGTGCCATCAAGAGCGATCATCTTCTCATCGATCGCCTTCTGATCTGCTACATTCATTCCTGCAAGAGCCTTTGCAATCTCGTTGTTCACCGAAGTTACCGCTCCGATAACACCCTTTCCTGAGAACCTTGCTCCCCCATCCCGGCGTTCCACAGCCTCGTGGATTCCGGTGGAGGCACCGGACGGACATGCTGCACGGGCCATAAGCCCGCTGGCAAGAGTTACATCAACCTCAACCGTGGGATTGCCCCGGGAGTCAATGATCTCCCGGGCTTTTATTGTCTTGATACTGGTATCCATGGCGTTCCCTCAGTATCTTCACTCAGTGGGAGTGAGACCTGAAATACCCTGTCTTCAAAGCAACCCACGTGACTCATAATCATACAGGTGCCTGATGGATGATGAATCAAAGTTTCAACCCAGACTTATAGTCAAACGATTTCTGCAGTAGGGTGATATTTCCAGCCACATCTGTCTCATCCTTCCAGGTGTTGGTTGCAGCAGTCTTATTCCAGTCATTCGCATAGGGGTTTTTACTTTTACTCTTTGATGAAGTGGTTGTCTTTTTATCACGTGCCTCATTGATACTGCCGGCAAATCTCGTTTTAACTACCCCCTCTGCAGATTCACCTCCTGATGTGATATCAGTACTGACTGCAATTTGGTACGAGAGCCCTGCAGAGGTGCTTATTTTCGATCCAACTGCGCGAATCTGGCTCTTTGTTGACACCTGCCCACTATTGAAATTTATCAGTGAGCCTTGTGCCTCAACATAATTAGAGAACGCCGGATTCGGGATCAGATAATCCTCATCACTAAATACACACATTACAGAATCAGTTGAATTGCTTGTATAGTTCCCATTCACATCAAGGAGCAGGTAATCATTTCCAACAAGGTGTGATCCATCAGTTCCTGTATAGGTCATGACCTTTTCAGATTCAAGGTTAAAGGACGAATCCCGTTGATCAGATGAATCAAATCCGGTATTTTTCACGCCGTTGAAGAGCCCCCCATTAGAAAGCAACGAGTCCTGGTACACAACAGACGAGATGATCTCACCCTTGTCAATGGTTGTATCGGTTGTTGATCCATTCTTCACTGTAATCCAGTCCATCTTTGTGGAATCATCAAGGAGTCCGGTTGCCTCAATCAGGGAATCGATGGTAAACTTCTGGTTCTCCGGAACAGTTGAAGGGAGCCTGTCCGCATCTGCTGTATCAAGCATTCCTGAAGAGATTACCAAAAAAATGAGACAGTAAAAGGAAGATGGTTTCATAGGCCTGTGTCGCCAACAGCCATATGTAAGCCGGTCAGCCGTTCCACTAGGAGAATTATCAGACAATATCATGTTATATCTCAAAAAGGGTTACTGACCTGTGATCCCTATTGAAGGAAGTTGATCTGGATTTTTCTGGAGTGGTGAAACCAGGGACGGTTCTTTGGGAACCAGGGGAGCATTTTCATCGTATGAGATCATAAGGTCAGCTGAGTCACGCAGATAATCAATCTCAACAACCTCAACCTTTGTCACCGGAAGGCCTGTTCGATCCCTGAGATCGGCGATCAGTTCATCCCGCATATCTGCCCGTACCAGTTCGATCCTCTCGTACCTGACCAGTTTACACTGTTCATACCGAAATCCCCATTTTTTCTCAAGAATCCAGAGAACCAGGATGATCATGAGATTTGAAAGGACCAGGTTGACGTACTGACCACTCCCAAAGAGGATCGAGTTCAGTATAGGGAGAGCGATGATGACAAAGAGATAGGTCATCTCCCTGATCGGGACCGTATCGGTGCGGTACCGCAGCACGGAGAAGAGTGCAAACAATCCAAACCCGGCCCCTATTGAAAGTTCGACCGATGTGAAAAGACCCATTATCAGGTATACAACCACCGAGAAGGCCATGAATGTAAAGACATAGTCCTGTGCCCGACGATGAGGGTAGTAAATTCCTCTGACAACAATCAGGGAGAAGATGAGATTTATCGCCATTCCAGCGACAAATAAAGTTGAATCAGAAATTACCATCTTATAGGCCCCCCATGCATCATCTTCTGGAGTAAGCGGAGTGTCATGTTGAAGTTATTATGTTTGATCAGGTTACCGTACAGGAGTGAGATCCCAATACAGTACTTAGAGAATCCTTTTGGTTTTACCCGCATGCGGGTCAGATAGTCAAAAGCTGGAGAATCAGAGTGTTCACTGCTCCGCTTCAATTCAGCGATCACAATTTCAGGAAGGGATAGATCTGCTGATGCACAATGATACGAGAGATCAACATCCAGAGTGATACGCTCAGGACCGGTTGTTGACACAAGCGTGATACGTTTGTATTCATTGATCAGAACCGGCATAAACTGGGAGTAGTCATACGGAAGACATGAACTGAAAAACTCACGAAGATCTGCCCCGAGACTTGTAATGAGCCCGTCAGTCTGCAACCTGTGTTTAATTGTCCTTCCAGTGTTCTTCTTCTCCTTGACTTCAAGGAAACTTAGATCAGACCCAACATACGATCTGGTCCGTACTTTGTAGCGTGGTTTGTTTCCGTTATGATGAGTCAGGTAAAGGTTCAAATGAGGTGAGTCATAATACGTTGTTGAGTAAGTCTGGACACGCTGCCCATTCACTTCAAAGACGCGATACGTATCAGGGAGGTGAGAGATGAGATCCCTTGCCTGCTCTGCAGTAAGCAGATACTTAGACTCTTTACGGTCCTGCAAACTGGCATGCTCCATCTCTGCAAGTCCAATGGACTGGAACCGATCAAGAACAGTATCAGGTGATTTGTCTTTTTCGGCTACCTGTTGCACGCTTTCCATCACGCAACCTCCTGATCAAGAAGGAACTTCTGAGCAGCCTCATACTGTGATGCAGTGTGGGAGATCAGTAAGTCAAGGGATGTAGCGAAATCCTCTGAACTCTTCAGGTGTGTATATCCTTCCTGCTCTCCATTTTCTCCCACCACATACGGGCTGATGAGTTCATGATTTCTGGTATAAATGGTGTTCATCCGATCCGGGTTGAATACATCAGTGATGACCGCTTCAACTGCACTCACATATTTCTCATGATATACCGGATCATCCATCAGGTACCTGATAAGAGGCCAGTCACTCGTTACATTGACAAGACTGATATCCTGCGTTCCTCCTCCCGGTCCCATATGGGTCATGTTCATCCCACCACCCATACCTCCGGGACCTCCCATAGGAAAGATCCCAGGTGTTGAGTTTACAATGGTGCCCGTACCCAGGTTGGCAAAATTGTCCATACCAGATGAGACCGGGGAATTATTTCCGGCAAAGAAGTTACCAAAATCAGGGTGATCTCCACCCATTCCGGCAGACCCATTCTGCAATGCAAAGTTGTTATCCCAGGGTATCCAGGTTATCTGACCGGTTGAGGGATTGGTATACAGATAGAAGTTATGAGCCATCGAGCCGTAGGTATCCCAATTCTGAATGACCGTGTTTGTTGCTAGCCAGGTGATGAACTCGTTTACATCAAAGATAGATTCAAGATCAGATCTCCATGCAGAAGGGTCTGATGTTCTCTTTTCAGAGTTTAATGCCGTGTAGAACTGTTCAAGATCACTATAATCATTCTGTTTCTTGTTTGTCTCCTTATCAAAGAAACTGGAGTTGAATGTGCCATTTTGGAAGGTTGCATCATGTTCACCTTCGGCCTTGTATAAATTACCAGAACCATCGTTGAACTGGGATGATATCATGGTATCCCCCACGTCCTCTATCATCGTATAAAGACCAAAATACTCAGGACCACTGCCTTTATCGATGTATACCTGATAGAAAGAGGCTCTGGGAGCAGGGACCCCTGAATCACGGAAGACCTCTGTGACGATCTTGTCCCTCATCAGAGAATTGTCACCAAACCCACTCTGGAGATTGAGTTTATCAAATCCATAGAGTGTCTGTCCTTTTACTTCGGGGTACTCATCCTTGAATTCATCACAGTCAAGTTTCAGGGATATCTTGTACGTTCCTTCACCCCAGGATCCTGAGAGAGAACTGAATCCTTTAAACCTGATTCCTACATTATCAAGGGTTTTTCCATTCAACGTCACCTGGGCAGGAACATACACAGGATTCACATCAGACATCCCGTGCCCACCAGGCATACCCATCTCTCCTGAGTTTTCACCAGGAGAGAAATTCCCATTCGGTATCGACATATGAGTGCTATTTCCAAATTCACCGTATATTTCGGTCATGTTGTCCAGCATCTTCTGCCAGTCATCAGGTTTTATGACCAGATCAATCCGATTGACAGAGTCATTCGGAAATACCATATCATAGTCGGGCTCATCTGAATCATCAGCCCCTGTATCTTGATTATCCTGTTTTGAATCGGTCGTGGCAAGGGCAGACACCACGCCTGGAGATGAGGTATTGGAGATTACTGCTGCCTGAACCAGCCCTACGCTTAGCAGGATGATGAGAACAGGCAGAATTCGGGTATATTTCATTTCATTCATTCCGATGTTGGTTTTCATGATCGTCCAGAGATTCATTCTCCGGACAGGTTTGTTATCATCACAGAATCACTTCCCAGAGGCCATGTTCTGCCACATGCTAAGGAGCAGATACAGCAGTAGTACAGAATTTACCGACCTATTGAGAATATGATTAATCTGATACAACCAATGGTTGCAATGCTAGGTAGTAAAGAATTTCACAACGACAGGGTAGGATATTGAATCAGTCAGTTAGAAGAGACCATAGCAAAGGTCTAACAT
>NZ_DATMYY010000357.1:0-5533 GCF_035560735.1 Methanospirillum sp. | reverse complement strand
CTCCTGTGCTGATATTAACGACGCATACACCCCGTTTTTAGTAAGTAACTCATCATGAGTCCCCTGCTCAACTATTCTCCCCTCTTTAAGAACGATGATCTGATCTGCATGAACTATGGTACTTAACCGGTGGGCAATAATCAGAACTGTCCTGCCAGAACTGAGTTCACGGAGTGCTTCCCTTATTTCAAGCTCAGTACAGGTATCAAGAGCTGATGTTGCTTCATCCATTATCAGGATCGGAGCATTTTTCAGTACTGCTCTTGCGATAGCAATTCTCTGCCTTTCTCCTCCAGAAAGACGTACTCCACGCTCACCTACGAGAGTGTCATACCCTTTTGGAAGTGATAAGACAAACATATGAATCCGGGCGACCCGGGCGGCTGCAATAACCTCTTCATCAGTTGCATCAGCCCTGCCGAGCCTGATATTTTCAAGGATTGAAGAATTTAACAGGAAGATATCCTGTGTCACCATGGCTATCGTCTCCCTGAGACGGAACTGGGAGAGATTCTGAATATTATATCCCCCGATCCTGATAACACCGGATTGTGGATCCCAGAATCTCATAACAAGATGCGAAATCGTTGTTTTTCCTGCCCCGGTCATTCCGACAATTGCAACGGTTTTGCCTTCCTCTATGGTAAATGAGATATCATTAAGCACAGTCGGCTGATCCTTTCCATACCTGAATGACACATGCTCAACCTGGACTGATGGGTCAATATAAAACGGATTTTCCGGATGAGTTGGTTCCTGGACTGTGGGAACCATATCCATGAGATCATACAGTCGTTTTGCTCCTGCAAAGGTGAGGCTGAACTGTTTTGAAATATCAACGATATTAGCCATCGAACTGAATCCAAGTGATGCAAAGAGAACAACAATTGGGAGATCCAATGAATTAATCTCTCCCCGTGCCGCAAAAATGGAAGAATTTGCCAGGAGGAAGATGACTCCACCTGAAAGAATCAGCAGAAATGTTGAAGTGATAATTCCATTCTTTTTGACATATATTCCATATTCATCCTGGTACTGATCATTGAGAGCGACTACCTGTTCGGTTCGCGATTGTGCTCTAGAGAATGCAAGGATCTCACGAATACCCTGGACACTGTCAATTAAAAATGAATTAATTCCTCCAATCATCTCACGAAGAATATTTCCCTGTTTTTCATTGAGATATAAGGCTAATGTGGGAAGTAATGCTATACAACAGGTAAGAGCGGCATATTCCAGGGATATTATGAGATGAATTCTTAAGAGCGAAACAAATACCAGGATGGGTATGACGATCGCTGTTACCATTGGTGCTATGGTATGTGCAAAGAAGAGCTCAAGTGTTTCAATATTATTTCCTGCAACTGAAACAATATCCCCTGTCCTTCTCTGCATCAGTGCTGCCGGAGCCAGGGGTTCAATGGTCCGGTAAAACTGGTCCCGAAGATCTGCTAAAAGCCGATAGGCCCCGACATGACAGAGAAAGGGACTTAAATATCCACAGATTCCTCTCACCACGGCGAGTACGAATATAAGGAGCCCAACAGGAACGAGGAGATCTGAAGGTTGCCCTGATCGTGCCATCCTCAGAAGATCAACACCAAGAAGTCCGATCCAGAGTGTGACACCATACTTGAGAATCTCTGCAATCACTCCTCCGGAAAGTATCGGTATTTGGGGTTTTAAAACCTCAAACAGTCGAAGATACGCACTTTTTGAATTCATGCCTGATCTCCATTCACCCGGGAATATGCTTCTCCTCCTGCTAGTTCCTGTGCCCTGACAAGAGCAGCATATTTCCCATCTGCAGATATGAGTTCATCATGAGTTCCAGATTCCACGATAGACCCGTCTTCCATGACTAAAATTCGAGTAGCATCCCTGATAGTACTGAGCCGGTGTGCAATGACGAGGACAGTTCTTCCTGAAAGAATATGTTTCAGTGCGATTCTGATGTGCCGCTCACTTTCGGCATCCACACTTGCTGTGGGCTCATCAAGAATAAGAAGTGGAGCATTTTTCAAAATCGCCCGAGCTATTGCAACTCTCTGTCTCTCTCCGCCAGAGAGACGTAGACCACGTTCTCCGGCTATGGTCTCAAGCCCATCAGGGAGTGAATCGATAAATGAATCGAGACGTGCAATTTTTAGTGCTTTGTTGATCTCTTCTTCTGTAGCATCAGGACACCCAAAGAGGAGATTGTTTCTGATAGTATCATAGAAGAGATAGGTATCCTGAGAAACAAGTGATAACTGCTGCCTTAAAAATTCCAAAGGAAGATCCTGGATATTATGGCCACAGACCTCGATGCTTCCTTTGTCAGGATTATAGTACCTGAAGAGGAGATCAACAACAGTGCTTTTTCCGACACCAGATGCGCCAACAAGGGCTACCATCTCACCGCTGTTTACTGTAAAAGAACAATCTGATAAAACAGGCCGGTTTGGTTCATACGAAAATGTGACATGCGAAAATCTGATTGAAGGCACAAGTGGTACTGATATCTGTGAGGCATTTTGAGGCTCGGTAATTGTTGGTGTCTCTTCAATTATTCCAATGATAGCGTTGATAGTACTTTTTGCATTTACGCTGTTGTGATAATACTGGCTTAAATGAATCACATGCTCGTAAAAGACCGAACCGAGAAGAAGAACAAGCATTACCTGTGATGTGCTCATCGTCTTTTGACTGAGACTGATGCAAGCGTAGAGCAGGGCTGCTCCATATCCAAGATATGGAACCATATCTGCAACAAAACTGACGAGCAATCCTATCCTGAGCCGTCGGACCCAGGTTTCGCTCAGACGTTCAGCTTTTATCCTGATCTCTTCTGCCCGTGCTGTCTGCTGGTTAAAGAGTTTGAGTGTTGGCAGACCCTGAAGACTTTCAGAGTAAAATGCACTCAATCCTTTATATTCACGCCAGACATCCCGTCTGTTATGTGTTCTTCCCCGATTTGTGATCATGATCATCACCGGTACAAGAGGAACAAAGCAGAGAAGAATGAGGGCCGTTATCAGATTGACATAGAATACAAATCCTATAAACAAGGCTGCCGGGAAAATCATGCAGAGCAGAATGTATGGAATGTAGTACGCAACGTACTGTTCAAGTTGTTCGGTACCATCAACAAACGTTGCAGCAATTGATCCAGAGTCATTCCGGTCAGTGTATCCTGGCCCGAGTTTGAGAAGATGCTCGTACATTCGTGTACGGACAGCTTTTTTCATAACACCGGCAGTTGCATGTGCAGACCGTTCACGTGCTACCTCTGATACAATCCGTATCAGAAGGAGCAATACCATCCCAAAGATTTCAGGTAGCATTGATGCCGGAGATTTTCCATCAATCATCCCAGATACGAATGAGCTGACAAAGAAAAGGATCAAAATGGATGAGACTGAACTGACGAGAGCAGTGATAAACGTTCTCGTGACCAGTCCTCCAAGACCAGGAATGAGCCTGATGAGCCGTAAGTCAATACATAGGGAAATTATGCGTCTTATTCCGGTTTCTCCTGAAACAAATCCCGGTTCAGGAGGTTGCTCATGTGCCATTTAGGCTGGTATCTCCTGCTCAGAAGAGACGAGACCTGATACAGGTGAATTATTTTTTACCGGACGTAATGGAACAACATGAGGTTTTCCATGTACAATTATGACTTCTGCTGTCACCCCGTACACCTCCTCGATCATTTCAGGTGTATACAGTTCTTCGGCCTTCCCTGCAGAGAAGATCCTCCCATCACGGAGCATCACCATTGAATCGGTATACCTGGCACCAAGATTGAGATCATGGAGTGCAATGATAGCAGACATCTTCCTCTCCTTGACGAGATCGTTTACAATCTCAAGTACCTCAAGTTGATGCCTGATATCAAGGGCAGATGTTGGTTCATCAAGCAGGAGAACTTCCGGCTCCTGACAGATTGCCCGGGCCAGGAGAACCATCTGTTTCTGCCCACCTGAAAGGCATGCAAAATCTTTCATAGCCATATCTCCAATGCCGAGACGTTCGAGCGTATCTGCAACCTTGTCTATATCTTCATCACTTATTCTCCAGGCAGAATGCGGCCTTCTTCCCATTAATACTGTCTCAAAAACAGTAGAATCCATGGCACTTGTTCCCTGCTGAGGAACAAGTCCGATGGTTTTTGCCCTCTCTACCTGGTCCATCTTTAATACTTCTTTACCATCAAGGAGGATAGAACCCCTTGGCTTTAAAATCGTATCAATACATTTGATGAGTGTACTTTTTCCGGATCCATTTGGCCCGATAAGCCCGGTCATTTCGCCAGGACCTATGCAAAAGGTTACATCATGCAGGATGTCTGCCCCGGGATAGCTGAAACAGACTTTGTTAAGATCAACATTTACCATAATTCTTTCCTCTTTCGCATAAACAGATACATAAAAAAGGGAACTCCAACAAATGCTGTCATAATTCCAACTGGAAGGATCATAGGTGCAAGGATAGTTCTTGCTACAGTATCAGCTCCAAGGAGCAGTATTCCTCCGACAAGAGCAGAGCCGGGTATGACATATCTGTTGTCTCCTCCGATGATCATCCGTGTAATATGGGGAGAAACAAGCCCGACGAACCCGATAATGCCACAAAATGCTGTGACCGATGCAGTCAGAAGAGCACCAAAGACCAGTGTCCTCATCCTGACATGTTCAACATTCACACCTAGACTATGGGCAGTCTCATCACCGGCACCGATAATTGTAATATCAGATGCTTTCAGGACAAGATATGGAATTGAGACTGCAGCAATTACAAAAACAATTCCAACTGTATCCCAGCTAGCAACTGAAACGCTTCCCATCATCCAGAAAACAACAGCCTGGACCTGCTCTGCAGTTCCCAGGTACTGGGTAAATGAAGTAACTGCATCAAGCAGAAACATAATGGCAATTCCTGCCAGAATGATTGCTTCAGGTGTCATTCCCTTGCTTTTTGCGATTGTGTAAATGATCATGGTAGCGCAAAAAGCACTGATGAACGCGTTGATTACCACGCTATAAGAGCCAAAAAATTTAAGGCCGCCAATTATTGCAAGTGATGCCCCCATCGCAGCAGCAGAAGAGATCCCAAGAGTGAACGGTTCTGCCAGAGGATTGCGAAGCACTCCCTGCATGATAGCTCCTGCAACGCCAAGGCTTGCACCTGAAACGATTGCCATGGCAATCCTGGGGAGACGAATTTCCCATATAATTGTACTTGCTACAGATTCAGGGAGTCCAAGACTTGGAAAGATACCTGCCAGAATTGTTGTATATACCTCTGTAAGGGAGAGGTCGTATGAGCCAAATGATGCAGCGATGCCGACAAGGATAATTATTCCGGCGATTATCGATATCAGGAACAGTACCTTTCTCGAATGGTATTGTCCGTATGCTGTTTTTATCCCAATTTTTTCCTTTTCCTTATGAGGAAGCTGGTTTTCTAGTTGACTCATGCGCTTATTATACCCCGACAGACTCCATCCACCGCATGGAGACAATTCAGTACAGGTATGTGCTTCTTGGTT
>NZ_DATMYY010000356.1:0-3099 GCF_035560735.1 Methanospirillum sp. | reverse complement strand
GAATTAAAGAGAAAAATATCTTGAGTGACAACTGATACAAGGTTTCGGAGATATTCAAGAGGGAATTCCCTGATATCATGACCATCCAGACTGATTGAACCACTTTCAGCATCCCAGAATCGCATCAAGAGGTGTGTCAGAGTCGTCTTGCCAGCTCCTGTCATTCCAACAATGGCAGCGGTGCATCCTGAAGGAACCTGGAATGATATTCCTTTAAGAACAGGTGGCTCTGATTCTCCATACTTGAACCAGAGATCAGAAACCTCAAGAGATGGAACAGAAGAGATTTTTATCTCTGGTGCTGTAGTCTCCTGCACCACAGGGATATCATCCATTATTGCAAAAAATCGCTTAGATCCTGCAATTGTCATACTCAGCTGTTTTGAAACTTCAATAACCTCTTTAAGGGCCGTAAAGGCTCCAGCTGACAAAATAACAGATATCGGCAGATAAAAAGAATTGATCACACCAGCCTGCGTCAGAATTGTCGCCTGAACAAGGACAATCACTACACCGGCAGAGACTAATATTGCATAACTAGCAGAGGCGAGAGCGTTTACCCTGGCATATGATCGCTGTTCTTTGCGATACTCAAGAACCATTTTGATAATTGCATCAAGACGATCTTTTCCTCTTCCAAATGCTAAAATTTCCCATATTCCCTGAACACTATCAATCAGGAATGAACTCATAGTAGCAAGGTACTGCCTGAGCCGGTCTCCTTTGTGCTGATTAATATGGACAGAAAGTGCAGGAATGAGAGCAGTCAGTACAAGGAACAATAACTGGATGAGAGCAAGTGAGGGATGAATGTATGCCAGACCACAAAGAACGATACACGGAACAATAACTGCAACCACTATCTGTGTGAGCGTGTGTGCAAAGAAGAGCTCAAGTATCTCGATATTATTGATCGCAACTGAGACAAGATCGCCGGTTCGCCGGGAAACAAAAATCGCAGGAGCAAGGGGATCTACTTTTTTGTAAAATTCGTTTCTCAAATCAGATAATATCCTGAACGCTGCAATATGATTAAGATAAGGACCAAAGTAACCACAGACTCCCCTCAGTAATGCAAGGACAAGTATCACCGTACCAATGGGAAGAAGGGCAGATGCCTGAGCATTTCCCGTTGCTGTATAGATGAGCAAAACTCCAAGAAGCCCGATACCGATGGTGACAAGTTGTTTTGTGGCATCACAAAGCATGCCAGTGGTGAGCAGGAGCAAATGAGATCGCACAAGGCCGGTAAGACGAACGAGCTCTTTGAATGCAGAGAGTTGTGTCATGCTTCACCCCCCTGGGATACAACATCTTCGGTGCTGAGCATCCGGAGTTGTGCATGAACAAGTCTGGCATATTGACCACCAGTCTCAAGCAATTGTTCATGTGTTCCGATTTCAACAATTCTGCCTTCATCCATAACCATAATTCTGTCTGCACGTCTGATAGTTGAGAGCCGGTGGGCTATCACGAGAACCGTTCTGTCTTTGCAAAGCTCGTCTAGAGCTCTTTGTATCAGTTTCTCGGATCCGGCATCGATACTTGAGGTTGGCTCATCTAAAAGCAGAACAGGGGCATCTTTCAGGATAGCTCGTGCAATAGCTATCCGCTGTTTCTCTCCACCAGATAATCGGGTGCCCCTTTCTCCGGTGATAGTATCATAACCTTGTGCAAGGCTGCAGATCCAGTCATGGATCTGTGCAGCTTTGGCAGCATTTTCAATATCTTCTTTGGTGGCAGAAGGATTGCCTATCAGAATGTTGTTTCGAATCGTATCGTAGAAAAGATATGTCTCCTGAGAAACAAGTGATAACTGTTCTCGGAGCTGCAATAGTGGAAATGTGTCTATTGGCGTTCCTTCAAGCAGAATATACCCCTGCTGAGGATTATGAAACCGGTATAAAAGATCGATGACCGTACTTTTTCCAACTCCTGATGCACCGACAAGGGCAACTGTTTCTCCGGATTTTATGGTGAACGAGCAATCTTTGAGAACTTCTCTTCCTGTTTCATATCCAAAACTGATGTGTTCAAACCTGAGCTCTGGTGGAGGAACCCGATGAACCGGGATGGGTGTATCAGGACTTGTAACCTGAGGCTCTTCCTGCATGATCTGCTCAAGGGTATCTAGAGCCCGCTTTCCGTACAGACTGTTGTGAAAGTGCTGGCTCAGAGCAATGACGTGCTCGTAAAAAACCGGGCCAACCAGAAGGACTGTCATTACTCCTTCTAAAGAAAATCGTCCGTAAGAATACTGAATACAGGCATATAATAGGGCTAGCCCGTATCCCAGGTATGGAACAACATCACAGACGTAATGAACGCCAAAAAAGATCTTCAGGGCTTTAATATAGGTATTTTTGAGTGTTTCAGCCTTCTTATGGATAAGGCCTGCCCGGTGTCTGCTGAGACCAAACATCTTTAATGTGGTCAGTCCCTGCAGGCTTTCAGCATAATATGAACTGAGATCATGATAATCACGCCAGATGTCCAGTTTTTCATTCCAGGAGAGTTTGTATGAGAGTGCTACCGAGAATGGTACCAAAGGAACAAAGGCAAGAAGAATTAATGCAACAGGGAGATCAAGAATGGCAGTAAAAGCGACAAAGAGAATAGATGGAACCAGAAAGCAGAGGATAAGACAGGGAATAAAAAATCCTACATACTGCTCTAGTGTGTCTACACCGTCTGCAATGGTCGCTGCAACAGAGCCGGAACTTTTATGTTCAGTATATGAAGGACCGAGACGAAGGAGATGTTCATACACTTTTTTTCTGACTCCGAGTTTCATCAGATCAGAAGTCCGCTGTGCTGAAAGATCCCTCATAGCCTCCGCTCCTCCCCTGACGAGAAGGAGGAGAACCATAGCACAAATAATAGGAATTATGGCTGTTATTGGATTGCCATGAATGACAGCTCCGATAAGAAGACTTACCAGAAAGAGCATTGCGATATTTGTTCCAGAACTGATAAGACCGGCCAGAGTTGTAATTCCCATACTTTTTGTCATGCCATCAGCAAGCCGGAAGATTCTCCGGTCAAATAAAGCTGAGCTAAGCCATGACAGGAGGGAAATATCATCTGATTGCATTAATT
>NZ_DATMYY010000355.1:0-4002 GCF_035560735.1 Methanospirillum sp. | reverse complement strand
ATTACTAGTATAACATCATGTCGAACACAGGAATCACGGCGTGAAGTAAGTATAGAGCGGTGTTTTCCCTCCATCCTTATGGTTGATTACCCGTGCCCTTGGTATAGCTTGATGATTATTGGCGAACTCTGGAAAGAAATTTGCCAAAAAGTGAGGTATTACTATGGCCGAAGAAAAAACTCCGCATATTCTGGATACAGAAATCCATCTGGAAGATAATACCTGCCCCAACCGTGAGGAGCGGGCAAATGGCATTAACAGTTACTATGGAAATGCCAGTGACCTTGTCAAAGATGCCCGGGCAGGAAACCTGAAACAGTGTGACCGTAAGTTTTCCCAGACTTCCGGGTGCACCCTTAACTTCTACCTGTCTGTAAGAGTAAACACGATTCGTGAATCGGCAGTTATTTACCATGCTCCGGTAGGTTGCTCATGCCCTTCACTTGGGTATCGTGAACTCTTTCAGCATCTCCCGGTCTCACTCGGAATGCCTGAAAACTACGATCTTCACTGGATTACCACCAGTCTGAATGAGAGTGATGTAGTTTATGGAGCATCAGAAAAGCTGAAGACTGCCATCCGCACTGCTCAGGAACGGTACAATCCCAAAGCGATCTTTATCCTGACCTCCTGTGCATCAGGGATCATCGGTGAAGATGTTGAAGGTACGGTTGCAGAGATTCAACCAGAAATAAATGCGCGAATCGTTCCAATTCATTGTGAAGGCATACGTTCACGTTTGGTTCAGACTGGATATGATGCATTCTGGCATGCTGTGCTGAAGTATCTGGTAAAGCCGCCACAAAAGAAGCAGAAAGACCTGGTCAATGTCGCAAGTATGCTTTCATATACCTGGCAGGATAGGCGTGAAATTATTCGCCTTCTGGGTAGAATGGGACTTCGGGTGAATTTTATCCCTGAGTTTGCAACCATTGATCAGTTTGAACAGTTGTCTGAAGCTGCGGTGACCGCCCCGGTTTGCCCGACGTATACAGATTACCTTTCACGAGGTCTTGAGCAGGAGTATGGTGTTCCGTTCTTCCAATATCCATCTCCGATGGGATTTGCCAATACCGATGGCTGGCTCCGCGAGATAGCAAAGTACACTGGAAAGGAGAAGGAAGCAGAAGAGGTCATTGCTGAAGAGCATGCAAAGTGGGATTCAAAGCTTGCAGCAATTCGTGAAGAGTTCTTAAACATTAAAGGAAATGGGCAGAAAGTTGAACTTCTTGGCGCATTAGGCCAGGGAAGGTTGCTTGCCCAGATGCCATACTTTGATGAACTTGGCGTAAAGAATTCTGCAGCCATGTGCCAGGATTACGACAACCTGATCCTGGAGGAACTTGAGAAGATGCTGGTTACGACTGGAGATTTCAAGATCCTTGTAAATACCTTCCAGGCTGCAGAGCAGGCCCATATCAATAGAACTCTGGATCCCGATATGACCCTTACCTGCCCATTCCAGGGAAGTTCATACAAGAGAAAGAAAGGAGTTACCCGTGTTCATTCACTTAGGGGCGACCCGAATCTCTGGGCACAGCAGAGCGCCTATGCAGGAGCAGTAGCATACGGAAACTTCCTGCTTCAGGCATTTAAGACCAATACACTACAGAAAACAATGCTGGAAAATACTGATGATTCATACAAGCCATGGTTCTATGAGCAGCCCAACCCTCAGTACTACCAGGATACCGCGGAATAAGTTACATGACAACTGTCTCTGAACCTATATCAACTGAAACTGAAACACGCTTCCCTGAAATAGCGGAAGCCCCTCGATGGACATGCTCACTCGGAGGTGCCTATCTAACAGCAACAGGTATCTATGGAACAGTACCGATCCTGCATTCCGGTGCAGGATGTGGTATTGCTCAACTCCTTGGATTTCACTATGCTGCTGGAAACAATGCTGCCGGAGGTCAGGGAGGAACCAGCACTCCCTGCTCCTGTTTGATCGAGAAACATGTGATCTTTGGCGGCGAAGAGAAACTGAGTAAACTGATCGAGTCTACCCTGGAACTCATGAAAGGGGATCTCTTTGTAGTGATCTCAGGTTGTGTTCCTGCGCTTATCGGTGATGATGTATCTGCGGTAATTAAACCCTTTAAGGAGAAGGCGGATATTGTCTTCGTTGACACAGCAGGATTCAAAGGAAACACCTTTGACGGGTACGAGGATCTCCTTGTATCAATTGCTGATCAGTTACTTGAGCCCTTGCCAAAGAAGAATAAAAAGGTTAACATTCTTGGGATTGTTCCCTTCCAACATGTGTTCTGGAAAGGAGATCTCAATGCAGTAAAAGATCTGCTTGCTCTGATTGGTGTTGATGCCAACATTCTCTTTACGCAGTTTGATGGCGTTAAAAAACTGAAAGAAGTTCCAGAAGCAGAACTAAACATTGTTCTCTCAACCTGGAATGGACATAAAACCGCAGAAAAACTTAAAGAGAAGTTTGATCAGGATTACATTGTCTTCCCATCCACCCCATATGGACCCAAGCAGACGATAGAATTCCTTCGAACTGTAGCAAAAAAACTAAAGATTCCAAAGGCAAAGGTAGAGAAAGTCATCGCTGAAGAGTCAAGGAGGGCATATCGCTGGACTGAATACCTGACAGATTCTGTCATCATCGGCAGGCCACATCCATACTCCGCCTTTGTTGGTGATACCAATACTATCATCAGTACAGTGAAATATCTGGCTAATGAAATTGGGTGGTTACCTGAAATAGTTCAAATAACAGATGAACCTCCGGAGGAAGCCCGTGAATGGATCCGAAAGGAGTTGACCGAAGGTATTGAGTCAACAATAAAACCTGATATTATCTTTGAACGGGATGCATGGAAGATCAGGGAGAATATGCGTAACCGCAGTTTCCAGATTTTGCTTGCAACTTCACTTGAGAAGTATCCTGCACAAAAGGAATTTGAGGTGGATCATTTGAGTATTGCCTTCCCGATGTATGACCGTCTGATTGTTGAACGGACCTATGCCGGGTTTCGAGGAGGGAATGTTCTGATGGAGGATATATCATCGAAGTATAGTGGACCATTGTAAGGTCATAACATCGCATCTCCCCTGAGACAGAGAAGAATCTTCTCTATCTCATTACCCCGGGAACCAAGTGATAATTTGTTCACTATCCTGTACCTTCTAGATCTTTTCTCTCAAACCACTACGAAACCATTCCTGTCCTAACCATCCGGCGTTGAAGCTTTGGATTAAGGCGAAGTGTCCAAAAAAGAATCAGAGAAGTGATAATACCTGCTGAAGATCCTGGATAATATCTTCAGGGTCTTCAAGACCAACGGAGAATCTAAAGATACCATCGCCGGCATATTCTCTGTACGCTACTTCCTGTTTTGGAGTTAAAGGAAAGGAGGTTCGGAGTAGATCACTTGTTGGGAGGTAAAATAACAGACTCCGGTGATGACCAAGAGATACTGCATAATGAATCACTTCCAAATGTTCAGAGAACAGTTTTGCAGCTCGAGATCCATCTTTCACCTGAAATGTAAGCATTCCTGAGAAATTCTGTAATTGCTTTTTTGCAAGATCATGCTGTGGATGAGATACAAGGCCCGGATATATCACTTTGGTTACTTTAGGATGATTTTCAAGAAATGTGGCAACCTGGAGTGCTCCCTCTTCATGAGCTTTCATTCTGATAGGAAGTGTTGCAATTCCCCTAATTAAGAGCCACGCATTAAATGGACTTATGATTCCACCGGTCCGGATTGCGATCCGCTTCTTTATTGCAGCAATATCCTGTTTCTTTCCAAGTATTGCACCTCCGATTGCATCACCATGACCACACAGATACTTACTGAGTGAGTGAATTACAAAATCAGCTCCGATCTCTAGAGGTCGGTATGCTACAGGCGAAGCAAATGTTGCATCGACAGCTACTTTTATTCCCCGTTTATGAGCTAGCTCAGCAATGTTCTCAATATCAGTAAGACGCACAATAGGATTTGCAGGAGATTCAGCATATATTAATCT
>NZ_DATMYY010000354.1:0-11050 GCF_035560735.1 Methanospirillum sp. | reverse complement strand
TATAATTAACGATGGCGTGTTCGACATTTCACGAAGTCCGAAAAAAACTTTATAAAAAAAGAATAATGCCTGTTAATTTCAGGCTGGGACAAATTTTGTGCCGTAAAATATTGCGCCACTTGATCCTTCTTCTGCAAGTTTGCGGAAGACAGGCCTGACCCTCATTCCAATATGGATCTTATCAATATCGCAGATCACATGAGAGGTCAGTTTGGTTCCTTCATCAAGTTCGATGATGGCAAGTGCATAAGGTGTCAGGAATTTGAACTGATCACCGGCACTTCTGATAATGGAATATGTGACCACAGTCCCATCTCCTTTGAACTTGTGATCTACTATCTTTCCCTCACGACGGCAGTCGGGACAGAATGGTCTTGGCGGGTAGAAATATCTGCCACAGGTTTCGCAGTGTGTACCGATAAGATTGTACCGGTTCTGTTGCTTTCTCCAGAAACGTGCTACACTCATTTTATGCCCTCCCAAAGATATGACAGACGACAGTTGCTCCTGTTCCTCCCACATTGTGGGTCATACCAATGTCTGCATCAAGTTGTCGTTTTCCAGCGTCACCACGAAGTTGTTTGACAACCTCGTAGACCTGTTTGATTCCGGTTGCTCCGACCGGGTGACCACATGCTTTCAGCCCTCCACTCGGGTTGATTGGAAGTTCTCCTCCAAGAGCTGTGTATCCGTCTTCGGTAAGTTTTCCTGCTTCTCCTTTCTTGCAGAAACCGAGATCCTCAATGGCACAGATCTCTGCGATGGTGAAACAGTCATGCACCTCAACAAACCCGATATCCTTCCGCTCAACTTTTGCAGTCTGGAATGCTCTGTTGCCTGCGGCAACTGTTGCATCAAGAGTACAGATATCTTTCCTGTCATGAAGTGCGATGGAACTTGAGGCCTGACCGCAGCCGAGAACCTTGATTGGTGTGTCGGTGAACTCACGTGCCCTCTCAAGCGGTGCGAGAATGACTGCAGATGCCCCGTCGGTTACCGGTGAGCAGTCAAAGAGCCTGAGTGGATCTGCAACCAGGGTTGACTTTAAGACAGTGTCCAGAGTGATTGGCTTCTGGTACTGTGCATTTGGATTCTTTGCCCCGTTCTCATGGTTCTTAACTGCGACCTGTGCGAGCTGCTCGCGGGTAAGTCCATACCTGTGCATGTACTGGGTCGCGATCATAGCGTAAAGACCGGGAAATGTAATTCCTGCAATCCCTTCCCATTCTCTGTCTGCAGCAGCGGCAAGCACATCAGTAGTGACACTGGTATCGACATCGGTCATCTTCTCGACTCCCGCTGCAACGACGATGTCTGACATTCCTGAAGCAACAGCGGTGTACGCCTGTCTGAATGCAAGTCCACCTGATGCACATGCAGCTTCCACACGTGTTGCCGGAATGTTTTCAGTGGCAAGACCTGCATAATCTGCAATAAGTGCTCCGACATGCTCCTGCTCGACAAATCTGCCTGCACTCATGTTACCGACAAAGAGCTCGTCGATGTGTACACCTGAAAGATTTGCATCTTCAAGTGCCAGGGCACCAGCCTCAACAAAGAGGTTCCTGAATGAACTTTCCCACCTCTCACCGAACTTTGTACAACCGACTCCGATAACTGCGACTTCTCTCATTCCATCATCACCACTTTGCCTTTGTGTTTGGCATATACTGCATAGTCAACAAGCTTCTTGTCAGCCAGGAGAGCTGCCACTGTCGGGGCTGCCTCACGGTGGAAAATATCTGAATTGATCACATCAGTTACGGTCATATCAAAAGAGTCACTGCCTGACCCGGATCCATAACTGGTCATAAAGATCCGGTCTCCTGGTTTTGCAACATCAAGGACTGCAGAGAGCCCGACCATTGATGCTCCTGAATAGGTATTTCCAAGGTAGGTTACTGCAAGCCCCGGTTTGATCTGGTCCATTGAGAAACCGAGCATACCAGCTGCCTGAACCGGGAATTTCCCGTTCGGCTGGTGGAAGACTGCAAAATCATAATCTGATGGTTTGGTTCCCATCTTTTCGAGCATCATCTTTGATGCCCCGATTACATGCTTGAAGTATGCAGGCTCACCTGTAAACCTTCCTCCATGTCGGGGGTATGGTTTGTTCTCGCGTCTCCAGAAGTCTGGTGTATCAGTTGAGAACGAGCAGGTGTGGTTTATTTCAACAATCGGATCATCGTTTCCGATAACAAATGCCGCCCCTCCGGCTGCTGCCGTATATTCAAGTGCGTCTCCGGGTTCTCCCTGAGCGATATCTGCACCAACAGCAACAGACAGTTTCACCATTCCTGATTTTACAAGACCCATCGAGGTCTGAATTGCTGCAGTTCCTGCTTTGCATGCGAACTCGTAATCTGCTGCAGTCATTACAGGTGTTGCCCCGATGGCTTCTCCGACTGTCACTGCAGTCGGTTTGACGGCATACGGGTGCGACTCTGATCCGACATATACTGCTTCGATATCAACCGGGTTGATCTTACGCCGGGCCATTGCTGCACGGGTGGCCTCGACTGATATGGTGATGGTGTCTTCGTCCATGTCGGGAAGACTCTTCTCAAATACCCCGAGTCCCTTAGAGATCTCGGCACCATTCGCACCCCAGACCCGTGCGATCTCTTCTACCTTGATACGGTAGCGTGGAATGTACGCTCCGTATGAGATGATTCCTACCATTTTTCGTCCCTCAGATTCTCCACGATCTCTTCAATATCCTTCTCGGTACACATCAGGGTGATATGATCCTTCTCTGCCATTTTTGGCACAATTGGATGAACCTCCCCCGCTGAAATGCCGTGGAGTACTACGCACCGGGGTTTGAAGGGGGTAACCCGGATCGCCACCATTGGTGACTTTCCATTGGATACTCCAGTGAAGATAAGCGCCCGTTCGGTGCTCCACCCGTAGATCCGGTTGAACTCGTTCGATGAGAGGTTCATGATAGCCTTGATACTGTCGATTATCGTATACCCGTAGATCGTCAAATCTGTGGGTCCTGTGAGGAGTTCTCCCCCGATTACCCTGCAGAATGTCTCAAGGGTAATCTGGTTTGAGTAATCATGGAGATCGTAGATGACACCTTCTCCCATCTCAGCAAAGAGGAGCGAGGCAAATTTCTGTATATATCTGCCGCCCCTTCCTTCATCAATGGCCAGAATGCTGTCTACGATCCGTCCGATAATCGCAGTACCCGGGCTCTTCCTCCTCCCGCTTTCATAGTCACTGATGACTGAAGGCGAGACGCCGAGAAACTCGGACAGGTGTCCCTGAGATATGTCAAAACTCATTCGCCATTTCTTCAGGGTCTTCCCCGGAGAATCAGAGAGGGTTATCTCCCCCGCCATCTTCTCTGCAAGCCGATGGCGCAGTCCCGGTTCCATGCCTGTACAGTGAGGGAGGGGGAAGTTAAATAATTAACGAAATGCCAATCGACAAAGATCGAACTATGCTATTTCAGGTTTCTGGTCATTACTCCTGTTGCACAGTAATACGATTGACTTTTTAAAAATCGGGGGATATTTAAGTTTCCTAACATTATGGTGACAGTTCTTCATTTGAAACTTTGACGGAGCGTATAGGATCCATCATTGCAGTTCCGTTTTCTATGGTGAGCCCAAGGATGTGTCCGCCTGCAGTCTTGTCAGCAGAAATATAATGCAGATGGAATCCTGCGTAATTTACACCCTGCATATATGCCGGGAACCAGAATCCTGATATTGTGCCTGAAGTGTTGGTGAGATTAAAAACGCTCTGGTTTGCGATAACAGATGAAAGTGCTGGATATGGTTTCTGTTGCACAGGGACACTTCTAACCTTCATCTCCGGGAAAAATCCGTCCACCCTGATCGCGTAGATACAGTCCCTGGATGGGAATGACTGGTTCAACTCATCCTCGAGTTCGGTGAGATTTTTTGATCCTGAAAACTCATGTGTCTGTTCGGGATTGAACCAGACTGTGTTCATGAATGTAACTCCTGTATCTCCCGGAGGTGTGTGAACCACTCCGTCTGATGTGACCTGGTACACTGTTCCGTTGATTTGGATCAGTTCTCCATCCATACTTTCAAATCCACCCACCCCGAAATCACCGTATTTATTCATATCATCCACGGTAGTATGACGATCGTAGTTGCCTTCTTCAAGAACTGAGAAGACTCCCGCCTGTGAGGTGAGGTCTTCATCACTCTTTTCAGCAGTTACTGCTGGAAAACCAACTGCACAGATAAGCACCGTCAGAATAGCAAGGATGGATAATATCCGGTATAATCTCATACCATCATTTCTCCTCTTGGATTGATGAAACCTCTTTTATTCGATATCAATCCATAATCTTATCTGGCCCATTCCTCGCATATGGATATCTACAATATCCGCACAAGGTTGATCAACACCTGCATCCAAATGAGATAACCTGTCCGCGTGACCAGGGGGCGATTCATATTAACCAATATATCTGCATTCACGGACACTTTTACCAGCCTCCCAGGGAAAACCCGTGGCTTGAGGAGATCGAGCATGAGGGATCTGCATATCCATATCATGACTGGAATGAACTGGTTACTGCAGAATGTTATACGCCCAATGCTTCATCCCGTATCCTGGGATCTGGCGGAAAAATCCTGGATATTGTCAATAATTATGCCAGTATCAGTTTTAATTTTGGCCCGACTCTTCTTTCCTGGATAGAAGAACATAACCCCGAACTCTATGATCAGATTATCCTGGCAGATCGGGTAAGCCGAGAACGGTTTTCAGGCCATGGTTCAGCCATTGCACAGGTTTATAATCATATCATCATGCCTCTTGCTACCCGGAGAGACAAAGAGACCGAGATAATCTGGGGGATCCGCGACTTTGTCTCACGGTTCAACCGGATGCCAGAAGGAATGTGGCTTGCTGAAACTGCAGTTGATACCGAAACACTTGAGATCCTGGCAGAACAGGGCATCCTCTATACAATCCTCTCTCCATATCAGGCGAGTCGTATCAGGAAAAACTCTGGTGGTTCATGGGAGCTCACAGATCCACAGAACCTTGATACCGGCAGACCCTATCTCTGCAAACTTCCATCAGGAAGATCGATTGCCCTCTTCTTTTATGATCATGCCATAGCCGGCGAGATCGCCTTTGGGTCCCTGCTCAGTAATGGCGAACAGTTTGCAGACCGGATGATCTCAACATTTTCAGGCAGGGATGATTCTCCACATCTTCTCAGTATTGCAACCGATGGGGAGACGTTCGGGCATCATCACCGGTTTGCCGATATGGCTCTGGCATATGCTCTCCACATTATTGAAGAAAAAAAGTTGGCCCGAATTACCATATTTGGGGAGTATCTAGAGAATCATCCTCCAGAATATGAGGTTGAGATTTACGAGAATACATCATGGAGCTGCAGCCACGGAGTTGAACGATGGAAGAGTGACTGTGGATGCAGAACATATCATGCCTGTCTGATCTCTGATCCAGGGGAGTGTATCTCGCTTGCAAATGCAACTCCTCTCAATAATCCAAGACTCTGGAATCAGAAATGGCGTGGTCCACTCAGGGAGGCCATGGATAACCTGAATGTTTCTCTTTCAGCGATGTATGAGAAAGAAGCAGGTTTACTTTTCTCTGATCCCGGGCTGGCACGTAATGAATACATTGATCTCATACTTGACAGGTCCGGCGATCGTCTGAACAGGTTTATCTCAAGGCATATGATCCCGGGAATCTCGTCTGATCAGGTAACAAGAGCACTAAAACTGCTGGAAGTTCAGCGAAATGCCCTTCTTATGTATACCAGTTGTGGGTGGTTTTTTGATGAAATATCAGGGATTGAGACTGTTCAGGTGATGATGTATGCCTGCAGGGCGATCCAGTTGGCACATGAACTCACCGATTTTGACTATGAACCTGCATACACCGGTATACTTAGCCGTTCGGTTAGCAATATTGTGTCAACTGGCAGTGGTGCTGATATTTATGAAAACTATGTCAAGACTGCAGTGGTTGACAGAGACCAGATTGCCTGCTTCTATGCTATTTCTGCACTGCTGAATGGCTCCATCAAAGAAACTCCTCTCTACACGTATCAAATCAGATGTGGGCAATGCAGGTTAGAACGTGACGATAATCTGGGACTTATGACCGGTACTGCGATCTTCAGATCTGAACTGACTCATGAAGAGTCTCATCTTGTTATTGCCTCTGTCTGGCTTGGTGAGATGGCCTATGTCGGTAGCACAAGGCAATTTGTATCAGAGAATGACTTTGCGCAGATGGAACAGGATCTCTGGGATGCTTTTAGCAGGCGGGATAATCAGGGATTGATCCGTAATCTGAAGAAAAACTGTGATAACATAATACCGTTCAGAAAGATCTTTCCTGATGGGAGAAGGAAGATTCAGGAATCTGTTCTTGCAACAACTATGGCAGATCTTGAGTTTCATCTCTATGAGATCTTTCCAGGGGATATCGCTCTCATGCCCTCGCTGAAAGAGGAAGGAATTACCCCTCCTGTAATCCTTTCCTCACTTGAGCAGTACATTCTCAATGCTGAAGTCCGGAGATGTCTTGAGAACGCAGCCGTGGGTATCCCTTCACTCAAAAAATCTGTAGCCCGGCTTATTATGAGCAAAGCGACTCCCGACATCCGGCTGCTGAGCAGTTCAGCAGCGAGTCGGATCAGTCGTGATGTCAAAATGATAATGCGTGAACCCTATTCATTGCAGAAGATTTGCGATCTGAACTCACTGTTCATGACTCTCAAGCCTCTTTCACTCCCTCTGGATCTGAGGGAGAGTCAGAACACCTACTTCACTCATTATTCCTTATGCGTTGATCAGGCAAGCAGGAATGCACAAAATGATAAAGAGTTGCAGCAATGGATTGACGAATTTCAGGAGCTTGGTAGGCATCTTGATATTGTCTATGATGTTGCATCCTCTGCTGAGGAAAACCGCTCTCCAAATCCGCTCTGATTGTCAAATATGTATTTCAAAGAATCCCTTGCATACTAATCAGAGCGATCTATGAGAACGAGGGGAAGCGGAGTACTTCTGCATATCACTTCACTGCCATCACGGTTTGGAATTGGCGATCTCGGACCCGGTGCATATGATTTTGTTCAGTTCCTAAAAGATGCAGGGCAGCGGTACTGGCAAATCCTCCCGATTCATCCGACTGAATATGAGTATGATAACTCTCCTTATCATGCATTATCTGCTTTTGCTGGTAATCCTCTTCTGATTAGTCCAGATGTCTTGGTCTCTGATGGTTTTATCGGCCTGGAAGATCTTGATCAGGTACCTGACTTTCCTTTAGAAAAGGTTGATTTTTCACTGGTCATTGTATACAAAGAGAAGATTTTCACCAGGGCATTTGAGCGGTTCAGGGCATCAGATGATCAGTCAGGATTTGAAACATTCTGTAGTAAAAATGCAGGATGGCTCGATGATTATGCCCTCTTTCAGGTTCTTCGAAAGAAGTTTTCACCTGCTGCGTGGGGTGACTGGCCCTCTGATCTCAAACTTCGCACTCCTGAGGCGCTGAGGCATGCTCTTGCTGAGAATTACGAATTGGTTCTGAAGGAGAAGTTTCTTCAGTACCTCTTTTTCCTTCAGTGGGATGTCTTTCGGGCAGTCTGCAAAGATGCCGGGATTCTTCTGATTGGTGACATTCCAATCTATGTTGATTATGATAGTGCTGATGTCTGGGTGTATCATCAGCTCTTTAAACTTGATTCAGATCTAAAGCCGGCGGTCATAGCTGGTGTTCCTCCCGATTACTTCAGTGAAACAGGGCAGATCTGGGACAGCCCTGTTTATGAATGGGATGAGCTTAAAAAAACCGGATATTCCTGGTGGATTGATCGGATTGAGCATCTTGCTTCCATGGTGGATTATATCAGGATTGATCACTTTCGCGGTCTGATCGGTTTCTGGCAGATTCCTGCAGGTTCAGAGACTGCAATAACAGGAAGCTGGGTATCTGCCCCTGGTTATGATCTTCTGAAAACGATTGCAAAACGTTCAGCATACCTCCCAATCATTGCCGAAGATCTTGGAATCATTACCCCTGATGTAAGAGAGGTAATGCGTGAGTTCTCCCTTCCCGGGATGAAAGTACTACTCTTTGCATTTGGAAACGGGATGGCAAACAGCCCGTATATTCCACATAATATCTCAAGCAACTGCGTGGTCTACACCGGCACTCATGATAATCCCCCTGTCTATGGATGGTTTATGTCAGAGGCAACAGAGGAAGAGAAGAGAAATCTGGCTGCGTATCTTGGCAGGGACCCTGAAGCTGAAGAGGTCAACTGGATGCTCATCAGGCTCGCGATGATGAGTGTTGGCAGTACCGTGATCATCCCGATGCAGGATATCCTGAATCTTGGGAATGAATCGCGGATGAACTGCCCCGGAACTAAAACGGGTAACTGGTTGTGGCGCTTCTCGAAAGAACAGGTCCCTGTTACTCTCTCAGAAAAACTTCACGCCCTGACTGAACTATATGCCAGATAATAACCGATTCTGCTTTTTGATCCTGAAGTATCTGTGAGTTATCAGCAACGAATGCATTTTTGGGATCAATCCCACAGATGATAACGCATTAATAATATCCTCCTCATATATGGTATCATGACAGGGCCTGAGGATCTTGAATGCCTGAAGCACATCGCTCTCCGGGGCGGACTTCATGATCCGGTCTTTCTAAACTCACAGGGTCTGGGATGTGAACTGGGGATCAGTCCGCAAACTGCCTCACGACGCCTTAAGTCACTGGAGCAGCAGGAACTCATCAAGCGGACCATCATCGCTGACGGTCAGCATATAACCATCAGCGAAGAGGGCGAGTCAGTACTTCGGAAGGAATACTGCGACTATTACCGGCTCTTTGGAAGAAAAGAGACGCAGTACCAGTTCCCTGGAACAGTGGAGTCAGGCCTTGGGGAAGGCGCATACTACATGAGCATCCGCCAGTATGTTCACCAGTTTGAGAAGATCCTGGGGTTTGCACCATACCCTGGCACGTTAAATCTCCGTCTCTCACCTGTTGCGATCCAGCGAAGAAAAAAACTGACTATCGCAGACTGGTTAGTTGTTGATGGTTTTGAATCAGAAGGTCGGACATTCGGCCAGGTCAGATGTCTTCCCTGCCTGATAGGAAACATCCCCTGTGGTATTGTGGTTCCAGGAAGATCGCATTATCCTGATGCACTGGTGGAAGTGGTAGCACCAGTGGGTCTGCGTCGTGAACTGAATCTAAAGGATGGAGATGAGGTAATGATTGAGGTTTCGTTATGATTCGTGAGGCACTTGATGCGCTCAGAAAAGGTGAGATGGTACTGCTCTATGACTTTGATAACAGGGAGCGTGAGACCGATCTCACCATGAGATCTGATCGAATTACCCACCGTGATATCTGTCGGATGCGTCATGATGCCGGCGGTCTGATATGCACCGCGATTCCGTTTGCATCAGCGAAGAAACTTGGACTTCCGTTTGCGAGGGATGTGCTGAGGAACTGTGCCATGGTTGAACAGCTTGGAGATATTCCCTATGATCCTTCCAATAACTCTTCATTCTCACTCTGGGTAAATCACCGGAATACCTTTACCGGAATCACTGACAAGGATCGATCCCTCACTGTGAATGCTCTCTCGCAGGTTGTCCAGAATACTCTCGATGGGGAACCTGTCTTGTTCAAGGATCAGTTCAGAACTCCTGGTCATATGCCTGTGCTGATTGCAGCAGAAAAACTTCTGGATCAAAGACATGGTCAGACCGAACTCTCGGTTGCCATGGCAGAGATGGCAGGCATCAACCCGACGATCAGCATCTGTGAGATGCTTGATGATGAGAGCGGGCTTGCCCTATCAAAGGAAGAGGCGATCAGATATGCAAAGAAACATGGTCTGGTCTTTGTCGAAGGATCAGAGGTTCTCGAAGAATGGGATAACCGTCAGACATAAGGGGAAAGAACCTCCTGATTGTCTGCATATTTTTGAGATTTTTAGTTCCGGTTGATGAATAAGTCTTCCCCTGATCGTCTTTTTTTGTATCAATAGGTTCGGTAATAAACAATCGAATATCAGTCACATGAAATTTCAGATTTTCTATGAATGAATCCTGAAAACCGGATTTATCTCTATGTGTTACGTTCCGCCTTAAACGATCAATAATTCTTGGTAATTACACAAAAGTGAAGGTGAAGACCTCTTAAGGGTTTAAAAAAATGTGGGAAACCTGAAAGGAAGGGTTATTATGAGCCTTTACAGAAAAAATGGGAATAACTCCGTATCCACAGCAGTAGTTATTGTGGATTGTGAAAGTATCCCCTAGATCCTGGAAAAGGAGGAGTGATTAGTTTACAATCCGTGAGGAGGAGGCGCATCTGTAATAGGTTGAGCGACACTACTTGATTCCTCCGGGTTTGAATAGCAGTTATCTCCTCCAATACATGCTTTTCCTCCTGGCATTTCCTCCAATTCTAATTTTAATTGTGCTGATAATTGGTCCGATGATGGTGGTGATACTGCTATTGGTGATTGGTGTATTGTAGGGGGGGATGTGGGTGTCCCATCACCATTATGTGAATATGTATCTTCCCCCGATCCCTGTTGTATTTGTGTTGGTGGATTATCACCACCCAAATAACTATTTGGCCTTGGTGGATTTTTTTTTACTTCATCTAAAGCTAAGCCTGCAACAGCAAGAATGTTAGGATCACTTGTTGTGGTTGGAGTAGCCGCAATACTATTAGGGCCATCAGCACCCGTACCTTGAGAATATCCATTTCCAATGGCAACACCAATACTTCTTGCCGATAATGCCAAGGATTCATCTCTACTAGTACCAGTGGTCACCCCACCTTGCACACCTCCTATCATTTCAACTGGTCCATTCTCTCTGTTTCCCTGGGAATCAAAATTAAAGCTCGTTGCCGCGACCTCAACAGTTGCGAAACAAAAAATTAAACAAATTGTGAAGGCAATAATTAGCCGCTTCCCTTTATTTTTGAACATGATTGAGTATTGTGTAGCATCATAAATAAA
>NZ_DATMYY010000353.1:0-4059 GCF_035560735.1 Methanospirillum sp. | reverse complement strand
GTCTATCCCGGTATGTTTTCTAATATTTACGGGATCCAAAGACAGGTAATCCCGATGCCCGGTAAAGATGACCACGGCATCAGTTCTGGATACTGTTTCAGAAATTGAAGACGAAATTGGCACCCCCTGCCAGGTTTTAACCCAAGGGTCATGAACATGGACCATTGCGCCAGCTTGAACAGTCAGATGATAAAAAATTTCTGACGGTGAGTTTCGTGCATCATCAGTATTTGCAAGAAATGCCCAACCGAGAAGAGCGATATGACTTCCTCGTACATCTTTATTAATCCGGTTTAACCCATCTTCCAGGAGATGGAACATATGATCGGGCATAAAATCGTTGATCTTACGGGCGGTTACATAAAGTGAATCTAACCCGGGTGGATAGTCCAGTTTTTCTATCCCTGATATCTGCACTCCCCGTTCAAGATGATATGTATCCTTGGTCAGACAATGCCCACCGACCCCGGCTCCCGGCCAGAGCATAGCCCTGGTAATTCCTTCGCCTTTGAGTGAATCTATACCATTTCGCACATCATATACATTCACCCCCATTGCTTCACAATAGAGAGCTAACTGGTTTATTGCTGCAATCTGGAGATCTCTGAAGGTATTCTCAGCGGTTTTTGTAACTTCAGCAGCTGTGCTTGTCATTGGAATGACTTTTCCGGTTGTCAGCACTGAAGAGTACAACTCTGTTGCTCGTCTGGTGCTGACCTCGTCAATTCCTCCGACTATTCGATCATGCTCCTGAATGTTTTTGATTAACCTTCCAACCATCACTCGTTCAGGTGCATGGGCCAGCGCAAAATCTTCGCCCGCTACTAGTCCAGACTCCTCTTCCAGGATTTTCCTGACTGTTCCTGCAGTCGTTCCCGGAGTGATTGTTGATTCAAGAACGACTAGTGTTCCCTTGGTCAGGTAGCGACCAACCTGGCGGATGCCATCTTCAAGAGCTGCCAAATCCGGGAGTAAATCTTTTGGGTTAAGGAATGGGGTCTGTATAGCAATCGTTACTGCATCACAGGATGAAATTTTGGAAAAGTCATCAGTACAACATAATTTATGTGTTGAGGTGACTTCCCTGAGCATTTCTGGTAAATTTGGTTCCTCACCCTTGAGTGGAAGTTCTCCGGCATTGATCATGGATATTTTATAGCCGGAAGTCGGAGAATTTCTCTGGAACCCATATACTTTTTCTATTGCAGGAGTTCTGGCGAACAGGACTGCTGATGGTATACCCACATACCCCATTCCAATTACTCCGACAGTTCGAATCAAGCCGCGTTTATGGATTAACCCCTCTAGAGTAGTTGTCATTCGCGTATCATGTCCATGATCTTTTCACAAAGTCTGATGTTCTGGTATGCCTGCATTGGGGTAACCGGAAAAGGAGTTTTAGTTTTAATACAGGAAAGAAATGTTTGTAACTCAGTCCTGAGAGGCTCTTTCTTTGCAACCTGGACCTTTTCCACAATATTTTCCTGGACATACCGTTCATTTTCAATTTTATACTGCCCGGGTTTACGGTATACATAAATCTCCTGGGTCATAAAATCGCCTTCAATGGTCATGTCTTCCTGTTCAATATGGATCATTCTGATCTTCTTTGAAGATTTGCGGCTTGACGATACCTGTACAACTGCCTCTCCGTATTTCATCAGAACAGATGCGACATCTTCAGTTCCCATTGCGTGTAATGATGGTTTTCCGGAAAAGAGCATATGAAGAATGATATCAATGTCATGGATCATCAGGTCCTCAACAACGTTACTGGTACCTGATAACCTCGATGAGGTAGGATTATGGCGTTTCAACTCAACGAAAAGCGGTTTTTTCATAATATTGCGGATCTCAGCAACAATCGGGTTAAACCGTTCAATATGACCAACCCCTACTATGATATCCTCTGGAATATGTTCAATAAGGGTTTTGGCTTCATCTGATCTCTGACAGATAGGTTTCTCAATAAGGAGGTGAACACCAGTCCCAAGTAGTTCTTTCACCGTGTTGAAATGATATGGGGTCGGAACACAGACACTGATGGCATCCACATTCTGGATCAGTTTTCTGATGTCTGATGCAACGAAGGTTTCATACTCTTTAGCAATGCGGGTAGCATTTTCCTGCTGCACATCATAAACATATACATCATTGACTTCTTTGAGTTCTGAGTATACCCTGACATGGTTTCGCCCCATCTGTCCGGTTCCGATTACGCCGACATCCATTCATATCGCCTCATTGATAGACTTACATATGAAAGCCAAATTGTCCATTGTGAGCCCCGGCCAGATTGGGAGACTGAGAATTTCATTTGCAAGTTGGATGGAAACCGGGGCAGGACTACTCTTTATCTTTCCCTGATAGACTGGTTGTTTATGTACAGGGGTCGGGTAATGGATTGCTGTTCCGATTCCTTCATGGGTGAGGGCCTTGGTGAGTTGGTCCCGGGAGAGATCGCACTCAGGAAGCACTCTGATGGCATACTGGTGAAAGACATGTTCGCATCCACGCCTTATTGCAGGACAGATAATCCCTTTTCGAGTGATATGTTTCTGGTAATAAGCAGCATTCTCCTGCCTCTTTCTATTGAACTCAGGCAGTTTTCGTAATTGAATCCGTCCGATTACTGCGCCGATATTTGTCAGTCTGTAATTATAACCGATTTCAGTGTGACTGTATTTTGATGCCTGACCATGGTTGATCAATCGCTTCACGTGCTGCGCATATTCATCATGTTGGGTGGTTACCATTCCTCCTTCTCCTGTTGTCATATTTTTGGTAGGATAAAAGGAATAGCATCCGGATAATCCGAATGACCCGGTCATTGTCCCCTCAAACCGGGTGCCATGTGCCTGAGCACAGTCTTCTATCATGAGAAGATGATGATCATCACAGATCTCTCCGAGAGTTTTCATATCACATGGTTGACCAAACAGATGAACGGGTATTATGGCGCGTGTTCGTGGATTGATCTGTTCAAGAGTTGATTCAGGATCGAGTGAATAATATTTTTCATCGACATCAGCAAATACCGGTGTTGCATTGCACATGCTGACTGCGGAGGCTGTTGCTATAAATGTGAATGTCGGGACAATCACCTCATCTCCCGCGGAAATTCCCGCAGCAAGCAGGGCTACATGAAGGGCGGCTGTTCCGGAGCTGGTTGCTATCGAATGACGTGATCCCATGAACCTGGAAAACTCTGTCTCAAATTGTGATACTTCTTCTCCGCTAGCAATCGTTCCGGATCTGATGATATCTGCTGCTGCGGATGCTTCATCTTCACCTACAGATGGTTTAGCGATTGGAATCATTTGCTCCTACAGGTAGAGGTTTATGGCGAGCAGGAGATCCGATTGCAAGCATTTCCGGGGGGACATCTTTAGTCACTACCGATCCCGCTGCAACGAGGGCATTTTCTCCTATTCTTACTCCGGGAAGAATGGTGACATTAGCTCCGATTCGTGCCCGCCTGTAGATGACCGGTCCTTCCATTAGAGCATCCTTTTTTGGGGGGTACCGGTCATTGGTCAGAACCGTGTTCGGACCGATAAAGACGTCGTCTCCGATTGTAGTATTGGTTGGAATATATACCAGACTTTGGAGATTAGCCCGATTACCGATGGTGGAATATCCTTCGATAATTGATCCCGTTCCTATTGAAACCTGATTCCCGATGATTGTCTGTTCACGGATCATCACGTTATGCCCGGATGAAAACGATTCACCAATTGTTACGTCTGCGTAAATTGTTGTTCCCGGCCTAAGTGTTGAGTTATCACCTATGGTGCAGCCGGTATAAGATTCCATTCCTAGATGATATCGGGCAGGAAATCCAAGTATTACCGGTTCAAAGATTGTAAGATTCTGACCCAGTTTGTTTGTGCCATATGGTTGCATGTAAATTACAACTTCAATCAGGACTGTTTTTATGTTTCATAACTGGGTTGCTTTCCCAATATAGCCATCAAGGTGTGGTTTGAAAGCCTGATATTTTTGATTATCTTGTATTTGAGGTCACATAAATTTAGCATGTCCTGAATAATATAGGAT
>NZ_DATMYY010000352.1:0-8247 GCF_035560735.1 Methanospirillum sp. | reverse complement strand
GGTCTTTCTCGTTTGTGGGTCCTTTAAGATATCTTTTACAATCTTACTGGGTCGGGGGGTTGTGGTTATACAAACTTGAGGATGATCTCCTAATCGGAGTCCCAATAAGGCCATATCCCAGGTTTCCTGATCATATTTCCAGGATGCCAATTCATAAGCCCAAATAAAATGATGTTGAGGACCACGGAGTGCATCCGGTTCTTCGGCAGAAAATAAAGTTAGTATTGTCCCATTAGGCCAAGTAACACGGCGTTTTGAGGGTTCGTATAATGGTTTATCGTCCGGATGAGAACAGGCGATAATCCCGGATTCGCCTTCCACCATCGTATCCCGGGCATCAGCAGCTGTTCTGGCTATGCCTGCTAACCTGCAACCCGGATACTTTTTAGCTTTCTCTATGATCCACTCTGCACCAGCTCGTGTTTTTCCGAATCCTCTACCGGCCATGATAAGCCAATAATCCCAATCTCCCGGAGGAGCGATCTGATTAGGTCTTGCCCATGTCTGCCAATCGTATTTTAAAAGAAGTGCTTGTTCAGGGGTAAGACTCAGTATTATCTGGTTCTGGGCTTCTGGTGGCAGTGATACGAGAGAGTTTAGTAATGAGTTCAAGTCTAACGTCCTCTACGCTTGGAGCCTCTTTTTCCCTTTCCTTTTCAGTTAGGATGAGTGTAACCTGCATTAAGAGTTTTAATACCCCGGTTATCTTCCCGATCCCCTCCAATGCCGTTTTCAGATCCCCGGCAGCTTGGGCTTTATTGGTGATGCCCTGTGCTTGTTCCAATAGGTCCATTGTTGTCTGTAGCAAGTCGTTTGACTTTGCAACTTCGGCGACAAACTTAGCTTCTGATATGGTCTCCGGAATATGGGATCGATGACGTTGTACTGCTCCCAGGCTCAATCCGTACTGAGCCACAATGGATCGGTTTGATGATCCATTAACCAAAAGTTTGTTGATCTCATTACACGCAGGATGTGCGCAAACAGTGCAACCACGCGACATAATCAGGGGGATTCGTGGATCGATCCAACCGATCCAGGCATCCTCCAGCACTTTGATTTCTGATTGGTCTTCGTTGCACCTATCTGTTTGAGTACGTGTCCGAGTTGCCACCGTCTGGGTCTGATATCCAGGGAGGTTAGGATAGGATAATGTTCCGGGTCCGCAAGTGCAAAACTGTCAAGGTCCCCAATAGTGATAAAATTCCTTCCATTGCATCTCAGTTGAATCAGTGCCAGGGCTTCGAGTTCAACCGGGGAAAAACGGTCCACTCTGCTAGCAGGTCTTCGGGCGTTTACGGATATCTCAATCATTTAGTGACAACCTCAATGTGATTCACAGGAACATACAAAATTGCAGTGCTCGGATCCATGTCTGTATGTCCTTCGAGTTCAACAACGACCTTTGCCCTTCCACTGGGTAAGAAAGTCACAAGCCCAGTCTTCCCGTTGTACATACCATACAGGCTGGAGTTTGTCGGTAGATGGAGCCTGGCTTTCATTTCCATCTCCAGGCAAGATATGCACCAACAATCGACGCTATGATCGCCACTGCAGCAACCCAAAAAATGTTAAATGATTCTTTGAATACTTCCCAAACCGTTGATTGCCTTGTTGTGTGTGATTCTAATATTTTCTCGATTGCATCAATCCGGGATTTAATCGCAGCGATGCTTTCTTTGAGTTCCTTGACATCTTCCCGGATCATTTCCCATCTCTCTTCCCTGTTGCAGTTATTTTGTAATCTCCGGATTAGGTTGTCTTGATTTGATTGTCGTTTGTTAATGTCCTCAATAGCACCCCGGATATAGATAATGTGAGTTCCGAGTTCTCCGATGGTTGTTATATTTGACCCAATTGAATCCATTGCTTACACCCCGTCCAGGTCGCGAGCCTGGTTGTGTCACGCTTCCGGGATAGAGTGCCGGTATGCCGATGAAGGTCCCTGAATCGCTCATGCTGGTGTGGTATAGTAATCGTGTATATTTTAGGAGGGCTGCATACCGGCGATACTCCCGGAAGGATTCGAACCTTCTACCTCCCCCCAGCATGCTCTTCGCAGGGGTGTTCTGCCAATTGAACTACAGGAATGAGCAAAGGAGGTGATTAGTCAGAGTCAGCCGGGCTGACTTTCGGGTCAATGACCGGAGTCTCTGACGGGGTGAAGAGTTCGAAGATATCTGACCGGGATGATTCAGTGAAGACTTCGTTCTCATACTGGCCGATGATGAACTGCAGAGTATGAGGAAGTTCCTGGACAGTGACCAGTCTCATCGGGAGGTCTATGGCATATGATTCATACCGGCCTTCGGTCTTTCGAATGGTCGAATTGAACCCCTTTTCGTTCTGTTCGATTTCAACCGGCTGACCATCGAAGATCATCTGAAGGGAAAACATCTCCTGATCGTCTCCCTGGATACCAACAAAGATCTTTCCTGCGGTGGTCGCTGCGATACTCTGGATGTCTGTGGTCACTGCCGGGGATGCCCGGAGTGCTGCACCCTCTTCTGAAAGGCCAATGCCTACGATTTTGATACTCATACTGTCACTGCTCCTGGTGTTTCGATGTTTGTAGACTGTTCTACGGGGTTCACTTGATTAATGGTGACTTGATTGACAACTTGAGGTTGAACGTCTGATGGCGTTATATTGTCAGCGACGATCCCTTCTGGGAGGGTAGAGGTTCTAGATCCTCCTACAGGTAATGGTAGGGGAACATCTGAAGAATTGTAGATCTGTCTCCCGGTAATCGACTCAATAGCATAAATCTGAGAGGTTATTGCATCTGCAGCAAGTTTCTGAAATTCCTTACCCTCTTCCACAGTCAGATTTCCATCACTCGTTACTCGAAGGTAATAGTCAGATGCGATAGCGGTCTTCTTTGCTGAATCGACGATATCAGTAAGCATCTGGCCGAGGGTTTGGTTCTTCCTCACAAAACTTACTTTGGTGCAAATTCCCCATCCAAGACTTGCAATAGTAGCCAAGGAGGTTACAATTGTTACAACTGTCGCAATGTCTTCCATTTTTTAGTTCTCCGTAGAATTGACGGTGAAGGCAGTCTGGTTTACAGCCACCTTACCGGTGATGTTCGCAAGGTACGAATCAGAAAAGTCAGTGTAAGAGAATTCTGGGCGGACATTTCCGCCCCCTGACTGGTTTGTATACATATCGATTTTCTTGTGGCCTTCATTGACGTAGTCTATCGTTGAACTGTTTCCTCCAGTGCCGAGAGAGACACCATAGTTTACTGAACCGTGATATTGTCCTGCCCCGTTCCATGCAACCTGCTGACCTGCGGACATATTGGCATTATTGACGAATTTTGAATTTTTGATATAGGCTTCCTGCAGAAATCCCCCATATGTTGCATCGGCATATTGTTCTGTGACATTTGCTGATGCATCAGCTAATGAAGAATGAGTACCAAAATTGACGCCATTATGAAATTCAGAAAAGCCAGATTGTGAATATCTGTTGTTTATTCTTGCATCAAGAGTTGAGGAGTCTTCATAATGGAAGTTCCCATTTCCTGATACTATTTGGTCGGCTGATGTTCCACCGTTGTACTGTTCACCATTATGCATGAATCCATTACCGACCATGCCAGCATTCCATTGCTCTCCATTATTTACGAAAAATGTGCCCGCACCTTCTGCAGATACTGAGAACGTTGCTTGTGCTGCTAATGCAATATGAATAATCAAGTATAATGTGAACAAGAGGCAGATTATTCTTAATTTCATTAAAAAACTCCTCCTGAACTCCCACAACCGCCATTGCCCCCAGAACCCTTATACCAATCTTCATTACATGAACTGAACACACAATGAATGTATTCGGAAGTTTTCTGTGACCAACTGCGAGGAGTAGACGGTTCGGTTGCTGCTCTTACCTCTGCTTCAAGTGGTCTCTTGAAGTCAGCCGGATCGAACCATGACATACCGGAATATTAGCAGTAGATTAAAAAAGATTCACGTATCGTGCGTTATTTGTTAAAACTGTAAGTGTTGCAAGACCTGTATTAACTGCTGGATTCAGCGGGTATTAACCCCTTATTAAACAGAGATTTCATGTGCCTGCAGGTCTCACAGGTCAAAGGATCTGATTCATCCCATTGCGACCCTTGGTTTTCTGACCAGTGCTGATCTGTTGATCTTCCGCAGAGAGATCTCCCATTTACGTAAAAATGGACTTTTTTGGATCTTTTAGAGCACCCCCATTTCCCGTTCATTATCGCACCTGCTCAGAAAGGGGTTGCATGATGGATGCTGTTTGAGTATTAAAGATATAATCCGGGTATTTCTGTTGTGCATACAGGCAGAGTTCCATGGATATCTTTTCTGCTTCAGCTTCAACATCTGCACGGCTGCCCTGCTTTTTTGCCCGAAACGTAAGCCGGTTTGATACACACCAACTACTCATAATAATCTCAACTCCAGGCACGGGTAACGTATGATGAACAATTTTCTTTTTAGGAGGAAATCTTTAGTTTTTGTTGCATCCCCGCCCTTTACGTCTTCGATGACCCAGTGATTCATCCCCTTGTATTTCACTGCGAAGTCCCCCCTGTACTTGTTCTCCCTTTCCATCTTCCCGGTCCATGGATTCCGGTGTTTGTTAATGATGACAAACTCTGGCTGTCTGAAATACGATACGACTTCTCCGGCTCTTTGCAGGAGTTTGAGGTCTAAATACCTCCGTGCCTCTTTCTTGCTGTCGAACGTGATGTCGTCAACGATGGTTTTGATATTGTGATATTTCGATTCTGATTTCATTTTCGCACCGCCTTTACGATTCTATCAGGTTTACCTGACTCTACCGGGATGATTTGTATGCCAACGTATTTTCCTCCCTGACACAGCCCATTGGCGAATTCAAGTGCTTTTTTATTGTCAGGGAATTGCCATTTCTCATACTCTTTCGGCTCCGGTGATTCCTCCGGGGAGAAGAGGGTTTGTTGAGTCATTCGGAGCCCTCTTTCTGATAGTTTAACATCTCCTGATAAGCAAACAATGCCCCGTCTCTCATCTCCTTGGTCCAAGTGTGTTTATCGGACTTAAAAAACGCGATTCTCGCTTCTATCTTGGATTTTATCCACTGAGGTAATGCTCTATCTTCATGGATGAAATGGCAACAACAAATAGGGGTTGTTTTTTCTCTTATGCAATGATCATACATCCCAAATTGTGCACAATCCTTCTCATGAAAGCAAGGGTTTTTACTCATGAGCCATCTCCCTGATGAAATTCTCCTCTACCATCCAGTCAGTAGGGGAGATTGATTGAGAGCAAGCATAGAGAACCGGACCAGGTCCAAAGAGGTGAACAAGAGGCCTTATAATGATTCTGCAGACCATGCAGGATGCATTGATCAGAATACACCGGAGGAGAGAGGTGATCATGAGGTGACCACCTGGCCGATAATCATCCATTGATCTGGTGGGGTTGGGCTCTTTGGTTGGATTGCCAAGAATATTTTTCCGTTTTGGGGGAATTTACCAAACCGAACTTTTTGATGAGGATAATCTTTTTTTATTCGTTTCAATGCCTTTTTGACAATTTTTAGGGAAAACATGGAAAGATCGTAAAAAGGATGCATCTGCTTTCCGCTTTTTACGAGCCATTTTATGTCTCTACGATTCCAGATAGATGCCCCATTCGCCCCTAATTCGAATCCTGGCAAAGCCTGAACCGCTCCTGTTCGATAGTCAAAGGCTTTGTTCATGCTTCCTCCAGTGGGGCCGAGGTTGCTCCTTCGTGAGTATACCTGGTGATGACGATTCTGTGCGGGTTAGAAGATGATTGACGGACATGTGACAGAAATTCTTTTTCTTCGCTTTGTTTGGTTACTCTTGCAGTGTGGTTAATTGCTGTCAGATTGTCAAGGTCGACAGCAATAAGATACTCCTCCATCAGACCCACCCTTGCAATTTTGCATAGCGTTTTCCTTCCGATGTAAGGATGAAGTCGGTTTTCCCGTCAGGATCACGTTTGACGTATGATGCACTGATGAGATGGCTGACCGTTTGCCGAAGTTCAAGAGGAAGATCCAATTTGTTGAACCCTTCCTTTTTAATTTCAATGACTTTTTGTAGGCATTCTCGTGTCGCATCCGATCGTTTAGACTTGCCCATTCCCCACCTCTGCAAAAAACTTTAATGCGTTAGTAAACCGGATTGTAGTTTTCTTTACGATTTCTTTTTCATTCTCTTTCAATGAGGTTTCGGAAAGAATATCTTCGATTTCCACTAGGATCTTTTCAGACCAAAGTTCAATCTTACAACCCGCTTTCATGGCTTTTTCTAGAGATCTTTTAGTTTGTTCATCAACGGTTAATGTGCCAGGAATTCTCAATCCAATATAGATGTCTTTTCGAAAATTCCCTATTTTAGCCTCCGGGTTTACCGGACCGTGAACGAAATTGATCATAAATCTCATATGAATTTCGCCCATGCTTCACCTCGGAGAATATACGAGGCGTTTTTTAAATGGTTGAAAGCAGATTCTTCATCGATAGTAAAGTTTGGATCTGATGTTGCAGAGTAACCTAATTGCCAGATGATTTCCGCTCTGGCGTCTAGAAGTTCCTGAAATGAGGTGCTTAGGGCATCTATACGCTCTTTTAATATCTCATCTCCAGATGAGCGGTACTCATTTTTCAGGTCCATAAGTGCTCTTTCAAATTTTAATCTGAATCCCTGAGGAAGAGGAATGAGGGTAGGGGTCTCCTTTTGTTCTCTTCGTAGGTCAAAGATGGTATCCAGGTCGGTCATCTTCTCCTCCAGATGCTTCCCTTCTTTTGGAGATAGAATAGTCCTAATCGATATCTCCATTCAAAGAGGGCTCCAGTCCAGCAGCCTTCATTATCTGGAGATGGGCCGTTATTTCCGAACCCATACAAGCCGAAGTAAATCAAAAAATTCCGGGTTTGGATGAAGTATCTACCACATGCCGGAGGGGTTACCAAAGTCAAGATGTCGCCGCCTTTGGTCTTTTTACCTTTCTCAAAACGTAGTCGCAAGAGTAATCGAACTCTCCCCCTGGAGTTTCTTTATGATGAATCTGTTGGCATTGTCCCCTAATTTCTCCCCAACAAATCTCTTCTACTTCGAGAAGCCATCCTTCCCATGCATGTTCTGCTATCTCATCTCTTGCTTTTTGTGCCCGATCTATTGCCTCTTGCTTATTCCAATGGGTTTTGAATCCCTCATCTGAAAGATAGCACCCTTCAGGAGTAAATGAAAAATATTTTGGGAGATTGCCTTGAGTCACACTGTCACCTCCCGGGGAGGACACAAGAGAGCAGGTGCAATGCAACCGGGGGACTTCAGAACGTCTTCGAATTGCCAGGACGCCATTCTGTACCGCCTGGATCCAACATGGGCATAGACCGTCTTTTTTGTTTGAGCCGGGAAAAGGAGACCATCAGATGTCAGTTTGCCATCATACTTTCTCATCAGCTTTGCCCGGGCATTGTTTTGGATGGCGTGTTTGGCTGCTGAAATGGTTGTGATGTATGATATCCCGTCCAGGTCAATGATGATGGCATCCTCATCCATAACCTGCCGAGCTACTCCGGAGGCTATCATGCTACCTCCTCCGGGCACAGGTGATTGAACCCTTGCCTAGTGATCTCGTAGTAATCAGCCCTTTGACGAACTTTTCCGGATGATTCAAGTCGGATGAGTCCGGCTCTAATCTGATGCGGTGAGAAACTCCGGATTCGGTGGGTTAGTTGTCTCTCGGTGCTACCGGGGTTGTGTAGCAGATCGATGAGGATGTCACGGTCAGGAGTCATGATTCAAACCCTCTCGATTTAACAAATCGCTGACATTCCTCAACAGTGACAGGGAACCCACACTCATCAGAAAGAACCTTTACCGCTCTTCTCCAGGCAGGTTCTTGATCACCATAAGGATCGAGATCTGGGAGTTTTCCAAACCACGAACTCTGATTGATAAAAAAGGAATCAGCTACTTCAGAAAATACTCTGGTTCGTGATTCAACCAGATCCCGAGCTTGTTCCTCAAAGGTTCGTTGCTCTTCAACGATCTTCCTTTGAGCCGCAACTTCTTTTCGAAGTTTATCAGCAATGATTTTGGCTTGTTTCCCTGGAGAGTAATCTGGATTATTTAGGAGGATTGTCTCTTCCAAAACGAGGTTTACGAATTCTGAAAGATTTGTAATTCCACAAGATTGAATCCCTAAAACTAAATCAGGGTTCAAATAAAGGCAATGCCCTTTC
>NZ_DATMYY010000351.1:0-5811 GCF_035560735.1 Methanospirillum sp. | reverse complement strand
GACCCTAACAACAACTTAAAAAAAGATTTATTTACCGGACTAAACTAACAGGACCTTTCCGGTTTCTCCCTTCCATCACTGCCCTCACCCGTGAGACCGGAACTGCATAACTCATCTCATTGATCTCTAAATACAACCCCCGGCCACTCGTAGACAGCCGAACTCTCCCCCAGGACAACTCTTCATCACCGAGACCGGCCAGAATACAACCTAAAACCCTCCCCGGGATCTCAAACCTTCCCACCTCATCAACAAACACTACAAGATTTTCATTCTCTTTGATAATCCGTCCACAAAGCTCAAACCCGGACTCTCCTTTTTCATTCACAATGAACTGACTCATAATACCCATCACATGACATTTTTGTTCAAAATAATAAATTGACACCGTACAGTAAATTTATTTAATCAGGCCCTGGAATCAGAATTCAAACCGCTTACGGAGGACCTGGACTGGAAGAAAAGGGGTCATCATCATCGTGTTTCGCCTTCTTGAAGCACTGATCACAAACATGAACCCTGGACTTTGGATCTGACCAGACAGCAGGCTGAAGATTACAGACCTGACACTTCCCACTGGGAACTGTTCGTTTCACAAGATTCGTTGTATCTATCACACCCGGAAGAGCAATGATGGATGCAACCTCACGCGAAACAGCACGACTATAGCATGAACGGCACAACATCCGCTGAATAGCCGGTGAACTCCCATGAGATATCCGCTCCTGATACTTTGTCGGACGTTTCCCGCAGACACTACACCTGCGACGATCAGAATGACCAGAAATCTTCACAAAATTGTGTGACTTCACATCTGCAAATGACATCACAGCATCCGGGGAAGATGAATCATCATGAGGAAGATCAGATGACTCGGTCTTGGAATCAGGATCATGACCATCAGAATCATCTGAACCATGCTCTTCCTCATCATCACAGAGTCAGACACTTCCACCCTTCTCCCAGGCCTTGTACAGAGCAGCGTCCCAGAGATACACACGTGATCGTCTCATTGTCGAACAGCCTTCATCACCACTCGTCACCGTCCGGTCAAGAAACGAGACAGCCGGACACTTATCAAGCAGACCAGAGTACGTCTTGCCATACGAATGATACCCGTGAAGAAGTTTTCCAACCGATGAATTTGTAAGACCTGAAGCATGCTGCAGATCTCCAATCGTCACCTCTGACTGATTCATCGAAGATAAAATACCAATGAGCTTACTCTCACGTTTCGTCAGTTTGTTGGCCTGGGCCCCGGTCTCACCATTCAGCATTGCAAACAGCCGTGCTGCCTCGACAAAATCAGTTCTATCAGCAATCACACATGTCACAGAGCCGATAGTTTTTGTTTCACGCTGACGCTGGTTGAGTGCTGCATTCGTCCTCACCAGATCAAGAAGCATGTCAGGATTCCGTCGGTTCTCTGCAGACTGAAACCTAATCTTTGTTGCATACGGAATCACAACCCAGACCGGCGAGAGAGACTCCCAGATCTGCCTGCACACAAGTACCTCCTCAGGTTCAGGACCGCTCGCATCAGGAAGATTCTCAGCTCCTGTAAGGGTCCGGTCAAGCACCCTCTTATCCTGCTCATCAGAATCATCAATCCAGCAGGTAAGCATCCGGTTGAAAACCTGATCATCACCGGGACCTTCTACCTTTGCAATCCACCAGACACATCGTTCAGGAATCATATAGGTCTCAGCCTTTCGATCCTTGTTCACTGTCCGGTATGGAAACGGTTTCTGAAACGAAGTCGTAACCCCTTTCAAAATCTCCTGCATCTGATCTGAAAGACTCACATCATCAAGAGTAATGACACTGCCTGCAGAGAGATCCTCCATGTAAAAGAGTGCCTTATCACTCAGCCTGCCTTCAAGTCTGAACTTCTTTGGAACAAGACTCTTCATCGTCTCGATAGCATGAGACTTCCCTTTCCCTGACTCACCGGTGATAGAGACATGAAGCCCTTTACTGTTGATAACCGACCGGGACGCAAGCGAATGAATAAGACATTCGGCAACAGTCTGATCACCTTCATGCACTGATGCAAATGTCTCAAGCATGAATAAGAGGGGATCAGAAGACTCTAGAATGCCGGTGCTCATGGAAACGATCTTCTCATCAATCTCATTCTGCTTATCTTTAGAAAAATCAGAAGCAGATTCGACAGGACCTGCAGCTTCATACAGAGCCTTTGCCTGTGCAATCTCATACTCAGTCGCAGGAAGCCGACCTTCAGCCTCCATCTTTGCCCTGATTCGCTCTGAACGTCTCCTCGCAAGTCTTGTCTCAACATCCAATTTGGGAGGTTCAAACATGGCTCGAAGTTCAGACCATCGCTGCTTTCCACTTCCACAAGATGTATGATGACAACCTGCAAAGATCGCACCGTTCTCAAACTGAATAGCATATGCTCCATCTGTATGAGCTGAAGAGAACGGACAGGCATCTAGTACAAAGATCCGGCCACCTTTGTACGGTTTTTCTGTACAGGTGAGTTGATGCTCTAAAAGCCAGGAGCCAAGATCGATCCTCGCATCAGATTTTAGATCATTCGATGCTACATTACTGCAAGATGGAAGTTCAGACTTCTCTGAAGAGAGCAATTGTTGAATTTGTTCTTCACCAACAAGATGATCAGATGAATCTGGCTCTAAAGGACCGCTGAGGAGTTTTGATCTCCGGTGTGGCCGTTCAGGAAGATTATCACCTTTTCGAGAGAGTGTTCCATACACCTTCCAGATTCGTGAAGCATTGAAGTTCGCTGTGTCCACTGTGGAACGTGAATCAGAAAACCGCCGGTCAAGAAACTCAAGCACTGATTTGACCAGGGTTTTACTCTCATCATTGTTAGCGAGATCGATACGGTACAAAAGATGAGCACCATTACCTGAATCAGCAATAATTGGCTTAGGCCATCCGGACTCGGTAAGGAATTCTGCTATCGTATCAGCTCTGCAAAGAGCATCGGCATGTTCACTCTCTGAAGAAGAGACACCTGACGGCCTACAGGGATCGATATCAATCGGAAGCCAACGACGCCTGATGATATCAGCATCACCAGTACTTGCATCTTTTTTACCAAGCCTGAACTTGATCCGGTTTGCTCGACGGGCTAAAAGAGCTGGATCAACATCATTCAGAGTGACATAAATCCCTGAAACCTTACTATCTGCATCGTACCTGAGAATGTCTGTAGCTGCTTTCTCCAGATCTGAAAAGTACCCGCTACAGATCCCATCATCCCGGATGATCCTGATCTCAAAAGTCCCTTCATGCTGAGAAAGGAGATTCAGAGAAGAGAGTATCTCCTTCACCTGAACCTCTTCAGGCATAACCACCTCGGCAGATTCTAAAAATCCCTTTTATAAGAGCAGTTCTGCAGGAGAAGTTTCCCAGATGATACCTGGATTGAACATCAGATCGGAGTGAATTATGATCTGACATCCTTATAATCTCCAATTTTATACTCTCCAACTAGTACCGCCCCACCTGCATGAATCTGGTACGCTTTATAGGCAGAATCCTCAAAAACCCAGAGTTGAATCAAACCGGGAATTGTATTACTGCGAAAGAATTCAGAGAGTTCGACAATCTCTCTGCGAAAACACTTTCGTGTAAGATCACGCCTGATGGATTTCACCTTGATGAATATAAGTTCATCAAATTTCCATGCAATCAGATTAAACGGGATAGAACCGGGACGTCGCTCTGTTATCCTGACAACATAATAGTCCTGTCTTTTAAGATACTCCCTGACTGCATACTCGGCGATTCTGCCATTCTGATAATCAGATGATGGGTTCATCTACCCTTCTCCCTGGAGCTCTGATCTCCAGACGTGAACAATGAAAAACCCAACCCGATTTATCAGTTTTCCTCTTATCCTACCAGACAGGACAGATATTCTTAACAGACCTGCCGATGATAGATGATCACTCCCCAAGTTACCAAGCCTGCAAGCAACAATAACTCTAGGGGAGTACACGTCTATCATATCACAATTCCTGGTGTCATGATGATACCTCATTTACTCTTGTTCAAATGCGTTCGTTTCTAATTGATGCCAGAATTCTGGCACGAACACATAGTCTTTCTGAGACATTCGTAAAGGTTTTGGTATAACCTCGACAAGTTGACGAAATATATATGTACATATAAAGTTAATCGCTTTACGATTTTTTACCTAAAGCCGATATTTGCGCATGCATGCACAATATCCAAAAATCTCCTGTCAGCAGCGAAATGCCAGAGCAGGTGATCTTGTATGACCTCCAATCTCTGATCTGAATACATATTTGAGCCTGTTTCACCCCCCACCCAGAATAATTTATATACTCGTGACCTACCCCATAGTGTCGCAGAAAAAGCGACAGGGTGAAAAAGATGGGGGATTTCACACAAAAAAGCGTTGTAAAGTCTGCAACCAGAAAATTAACTGCACCGATCTCGGACTATGCTTCCTTTAGCGCACTCATCCAGGATGTGCTTGAAAACAATCCATGGGGATGCACAGCGTACGAGTCGGCCGGAGTTACCAAACCTGCAGTAGAAAAGTCAAAAGAGACGTATGCTGCTGCGGTAACCTATGAAAACTCTGAGGCAAAACAGATTGGAAAGATTCCAGTCCGTGGACCTTCAATGGCAGCAGTAAACACTGCAGTAACTCAGATCACAGGTAATGCTGCAATCACTACCGCAATGGGTTCTGGTGTTTCAGCATCACGTGACAGTTCTGAAGATACCTTCAGTTGCACACTCAAATGTCATGCAAGCAATGGAGAACTCTATTCGGTGACGTTCAAACGTGATAGTGTCAACCTCTCCAGTTATGAGGCTGATGCAATCCGAACCGGACTTGAAACCTGGGCAGATACTGTTGCCATTCTGGCATGATCGGTAATTCTTTTTCATTTCCGGGGGGGAACATGAAAGGGAGTTACATCATAGCAGGATTAATATTCCTGCTTATTGCCGGGCTAGCTGGAGCAGAATATCATGCAACTACCATCTCGTCTGATGGATCAGTGATGCTTTCATCTGCCGGTTCAGATGAGAACGGATCAATGGCATCAAGAGTGATGGCCCTTGATTCTGCAAAAGTGAGCAGAACCAGTGAAAATGGCAGGGAAATTAATGAAGATCTCTCTGTTTCTGGTACCGGACCGGTGCTCTTCACTGAATTCGCCTCAGGTGCTGTGAAAAATTCGGATATACGATCCAGATGTGCATTCCTGGACGAAACAGATGGTAAGATTCTCGCTGAAGCATCCAGTGTAATATCCGGAATACTGCAACATGGAGAGTTTGATTCATCACGAACAGTCGGACAATCATTCTCTGATATGATGGCAACGAACGGATCAGGTATGGTTTTCATCGGTTCACAGATGAACGGAAACAGGAGTATGATAAGTCAGGGGTTTGTCTCCGGAAACATGACAATCAGGGATCTTTTAAAAAACGGGGGGAAAATATGATCCTTGAACTGATATCCGGAGCTGCCATAAGTGCATGTGGGATTAACCTGATTGCATTATACCTGCTCTACCGGCAGTATATCTCTCTGTTAGAAGAATCTATAGAATTTGCAGGGATTGTTCTCACTTCGCTTGAAGAACAGGAGGATGGATCAATACAGACTGATCCCCTCTCACTCGCTGCTTTCTCAATGGATCATATGAGCAGACTCTCTGTTCTGACCGGAAGGATCTAATTTCGGTCTTTTTTTAGAATTACACTTTACCAATCACATTTTAAAGAATTATTTGCTGTTCTGTAGCCAATCATCCATATTTTTTTCAT
>NZ_DATMYY010000350.1:0-4517 GCF_035560735.1 Methanospirillum sp. | reverse complement strand
GATGCTCTGCACACCTCAAAGGTGGAATGGCGTCACCTTGTCCTTTGATTGTATCTGGCTTTGGTCAGAACAACGGAGGCATTCTTCATGATTAATCATGAGGGAGGTAAATCATGGCTGAAGACTTTGAAGTAAAACTTGAGAAGAAGGCATATATTCCTGACCCAAATTATCAGGCAAACTCTGCGCTGGGTGACTATAAGGCGGCATATTCCAAATTTAGATCAGACCCTGATGGCTTTTGGGATGAAAAAGCTCGTGAACTGAAATGGATGCGCCCGTGGACTACTGTCAGGGAATGGGATCACCCATATGCCCGCTGGTTTACTGGTGCCACACTTAACATAACAGAAAATTGCCTGGATAGGCATGTCAACAACGGACGACGAAACAAACTCGCCATCATCTGGAGAGGTGAAGATGGAAAAGAAGAGGTTCTGTCATACAGGCAACTCTATCGTTCGGTTATGAAATTTGCAAACGCACTGAAAAGTTTGGGAGTTCAGAAAGGCGATCGCGTATGCTTCTACATGCCCTTCGTCCCTGAACACGTTGTGGCAATACTGGCATGTGCAAGGATCGGTGCTGTCCATTCTATTGTGTATGCAGGGTTCGGAGCTGAAGCACTTCATTCCAGAATACGTGATGCAAATGCAAAGATCGTAATAACAGCAGATGTAGGCAAACGCAGGGGAAAGACTGTTCCTCTAAAGAGTATTGTTGACGATGCTGTTCGCAATGCACCAAGTGTTGAGAAAGTCATCGTACTCAGCAGGGAGAAGTTTCCGCTTGAGCTGTACTCTGAGCTTGAGGTTGATTTCTATGGGATTCAGGAAGGGATGTCTGATAAGTGTCCTGCTGAAGAGATGGATTCAGAAGATCCTCTCTTTATCCTCTATACCAGTGGTACAACTGGAATGGCAAAAGGAATCGTCCACACCTGTGGTGGATACATGGTAGGGACCCATTACACCTGTAAATACATCTTTGACATTAAGGAGAACGATGTTTACTGGTGCTCTGCCGATCCAGGCTGGATCACAGGTCATAGTTACATTGTATATGGTCCGTTATCAGTCGGGGCAACAGTGGTTATCACTGAAACTACACCCGATTACCCTGATTACGGAGTCTGGTGGAGCATCATCGAAGAATTTGGTGTCTCAATCTTCTACACTGCTCCCACTGCAATCAGGATGTTTATGCGGGTTGGTGAGGAATGGCCTAACAAATATGATTTGAGTTCGCTCAGGATCATCGGTTCGGTTGGTGAGCCCCTCAATCCTGAAGCCTTCGAGTGGTATTACCGGGTTATAGGAAAGAATCGGTGTCCGGTTCTGGATACCTGGTGGCAAACCGAGACTGGCATGCATATGATCACAACACCTCTAGGAATGCCTATGAAACCAGGTTTTGCTGGTGTGCCTATCCCCGGAGTTGTTGCTGATGTTGTTGATATGGACGGGAACCCGGTGCCTGCAGGCCAGGGTGGTCTGCTGGTAATCAAGGAACCCTGGCCATCAATGATGAGAACCGTGTACAACAATGATGAGCGGTACAGGAAGTACTGGACCCAGATCAAGGATTATTACACTGTCGGTGACCTCGCTGTCAAGGATGAGGATGGATATATCATGATCCTGGGGAGGTCTGATGACATCATCATTGTTGCAGGTCACAATCTTGGTACCGCTGAAGTGGAATCCGCTCTGGTTGAGCACGAATCTGTCGCAGAGGCTGCAGTAATTGGAGTCCCGGATGAGATCAAAGGTCAGGCAGTCAAAGCATTCGTGACACTGGTGCAGGGATACCAACCAAGTCAGAAGTTGGTATCTGAACTGATATATCATGTGAGAATGAGCATCGGCCCGATAGCAATGCCAAATGCCATAGAATTCATGGATAAATTGCCGAAAACCAGGAGTGGAAAGATCATGCGACGACTTCTCAAGGCAAAAGAGATGGGCATAGACCCCGGGGATATCTCAACACTGGAAGAATAGAGGGGCAGATTCCATGACTGAAAAAGAATTGCATGGACCGGAAAAATCAAAATCTGGTCCAATAGTTCTCGCAACTGATGGTTCAGCTTCAGCACTAGCAGCAACGATCAGGGCAATAAATCATGCAAAGCGGGAAGGAAAGATGGTGCATGTTATCACAGTCTCCGGTCCTTCCCCCCTTGTTGGGGTTGAAAAGATGGCCGAAGATTATGCGGTTGGCAGAACCTGCAAGGTTGATGGGGTCTGGTTTGCTGAAAATTACGCTGGTGAGCTGGATGTTCAGATAATTGTTGTCAGGAGGGATGGTCCGATAGCCGGGGTCATCGTCGGGTATGCTACTGAGGTTGGAACTGATCTTATCGCGATGGGGAGTTCAAATCTCCGCGGCATAGCAGGGTTCATGCTTGGTGATGTATCTGAGGCTGTACTACGGTTATCTGGATGTACTGTCTGGGCAGTCAAACCCACGCGAGAGGAGATGGAGAGAGTTGTTCAGAAGGTAAAAAATTATATAAAACCTATCAAACCGGAAAAATCAGTTGATCTGATACCCGATAAGAAACTTTGGAAGATTGGGATGATCATGTTCACTCTCTATGTGGTTGCTTATGCCGTCTTTACAGTTGTTGGAACCTTTATGAGAGATATTCTTGCAATGAGGGTATTTGGCCTCAATCTTGCGATTTTATCTGGAATGGGAATCATCATCGCTGCAATTGTAATTGCACTAGCATACAATTGGTATGCCGGGACCAGGGCAGTTCTGGCTTAGAGGAGGGAGATAATGGATTATAGTTTCAAACCCCTGGCATTCACAATATTTGTGCTCATCACTCTGTCCACCCTTGCTCTCTCATTCTATGCAGCGAGGCGGGTTAGGACCGCAAGCCACTTTTATACCGCAGGAGGCGGCGTGAAGTGGTTTGTCAATGGAATTGCATTTGCTGGAGATTACCTCTCGGCAGCCTCGTTCCTGGGTATCGCAGGCATGATCGCCTTCTCTGGATTTGATGGGTTTATGTACTCGATCGGATTTTTAGCTGGGTGGATTGTTGCCCTGCTGATCATCGCGGAACCACTTCGCAAGATCGGGAAGTTCACCTTCGGTGATGCCCTGGCCTGGAGGTTTGCCAGTAAGAAGATACGACTTTGTGCTGCTCTTTCGGCATTGGTAGTCAGTATCTTTTACCTGATTCCCCAGATGGTGGGAGCTGGTTCAATAATTCAGCCGCTCATCGGTCTTCCATATGAGGCCGGAGTTATCATCGTCGGTGCGGTAGTGATCCTGATCGTTGCAACAGCAGGGATGGTCTCAACAACCTATGTGCAGTTCATCAAGGGATTTCTCCTGCTGATTGCAGCCGGAGCTCTGACAGTTGGTGTACTTGCCGTAGCAGGAATGGGGCCATTAGAGTTTATCTCAACAGTCTTGAACAGTCCGGCGATCACGGTACCGGCAAGCAATGGAACAGTTACAGGTGATGTATTCATGACCCCGGGAATGAAGTTTAAAAATCCGCTCGACTTCGCCTCCCTAGCTCTTGGGCTGATCCTTGGGACTGCTGCACTGCCGCATATCCTGATCAGGTATTTCACTGTTCCAACCCCGGCAGATGCACGGAAATCTACCGTAGTGGCCATTATTGCGATTGGGATATTCTATGTCCTGACATTGTTCCTGGGGCTTGGTGCTAACTACTTCATGACGGTGGATCCCAAGAACTCAAACATCTCTGCTCCGCTTCTGGCAGAGTTCATTGGAGGTGAATGGTTCTTTGCAATCATCGCATCAATTGCGTTTGCAACCATCCTGGGGACCGTATCTGGATTGATCATCGCGGCTGCAGGTGCAATTGCCCACGATATCTATACTGAAGTGATGGGAAGGAGATCTGATGAGAAGAAAGCACTCCGGATATCCAAACTTACTGCTGTGACAGTTGGGGTGATTGCCATCATCCTGGGCATTATTTCCAAAGGACAGAATGTTGCCTTCCTTGTGGGGCTGGCCTTTGCCATAGCAGCATCAGCAAATATCCCTGCTCTGATATGCACGCTTTTCTGGAAGCGGAGCACCGAGCGGGGGATCATAGCCGGGATCCTGACTGGTTTAATACTCTCGGTCAGTTTAATCCTGATTAGTCCGACAGTAATGGGAAAAGCCGCATTGTTTCCGCTTGAAAATCCCGGAATTATATCTATTCCCCTGGGTTTCCTGGTTACGATTCTGGTATCACTGGCAGGGAAAGAGAAGGAGAGGCCAACCGGGAAAGAGAACCCGGTTTCAATGTAATTTTTTCCTAGATATTTATCTGGTTGTTTCTGCAATGTGTAACAATATCTTCGGTAAAATTATGATTCAAACCGGATTTATTGGATAAACCTGATATATATGCCTGAAATAAGTGATGGGAAGAGCCGTGGTTCGATCCACTCCGGTCTCTGTGTTGATATTATTCAAAAACAGGATCAGCGATCAGGAAAGAAGACTCGTGGGGTGGTGAGTGAGATTCT
>NZ_DATMYY010000349.1:0-2583 GCF_035560735.1 Methanospirillum sp. | reverse complement strand
AGCTCGTATCCAAAGGCGATCTGGTTCAGAATTAGGCTATTACATAATCTAAATCATCTTTTTATGATGTTTGCTGTGCGTTTTTGATACTCTCTTTCTGATGAATGCCTTAAGATCAGTTAATTGAAAGATCGTCAGAGTAATTACGCATGGCTGACAAATAGTCACAGGACAGAGAATCAGGCAGGCAACTGTGTCAATTTATTGATTTAGTAGCAGCCGTTATTGTGTTTCTCTTATACACTAGATGCTCTGTAAGCCCGGGTATTGCTGTTCCCGGTAGATCTCAAAAATTCCAGAAGATAGCGCATGAATACAAACACTCATCAGGAAAGCAGGCAGCAGATGAAGGTTCTCGTTGTCGGGAGCGGAGGCAGAGAGCATGCAATAGCACAGGCTCTCTCAAAAGGCCACAATATTGTTGTCTACGCAGCAATGTCACGCATTAATCCGGGTATCGCTGCCCTGTCACAGGAGTATCTGATCACCAGGGAGACAGCTTCCCAGGAGATTACAGATTTCTGTACCAGAAACCAGATCAGGTATGCGTTTATCGGTCCAGAAGTTCCTCTTGAGGCCGGGGTTGTAGACTCCCTGAATGCAGCAGGAGTACTCTGTGTTGGTCCGAAAAAGTTGGCTGCACAGATAGAGACCGATAAAGCATTCTGCAGGAACCTGATGAAACAATATAACATCCCGGGTCTACCTGGATATCATATATTTCAGGGTCCGGATGAAGCGATTGCCTTCATGAAGACCACATCATCTGACTATGCAATTAAACCGATCGGACTAACCGGAGGTAAAGGAGTCAGGATCATGGGTGAACACGTTGATCAGGATGGCGCCTGTGAATACATTCGTGAGATCAATGGCGGCGTAGTTATTGAGGAACGTCTGATCGGTGAGGAGTTCACTCTTCAGGCATTTGTAGATGGAAAAAACCTTATCCCTATGCCCCTGGTTCAGGATCATAAGAGAGCCTTCGAAGGTGATACCGGACCAAATACCGGCGGTATGGGATCATATACCCTTCCGGATCACCGGATGCCATTCATCACCGATGATGAATACGACCAGGCTCTTCTGATCATGAAAAAGGTTGTAGCTGCTCTTGAGGCTGAGGGATATCCATATGTTGGAATCCTCTATGGTCAGTTTATGAATACTGCCCGGGGTCCGATGGTAATCGAGTTTAATGCAAGGTTTGGAGACCCTGAAGCAATGAATGTTCTCAGCCTTTTAAGTTCAGACATCGGAGATGTCATCCGGGGAGTTACATCAGGGACCCTTGATAAAACCAGAGTTACATTTCTGAATAAGGCTACGGTTTGTAAATATGTTGTTCCTGATGGATACCCGGATAATCCTCATGCCGGCGATTTCATAATTCCTGGAGATGGTGGACCTGCACTGCTATATTATGCATCAGTTGTCAGGGAAGGAGATCACCTGATTACGCAGTCATCACGGACCATGGCATATGTTGGTATTGGTGACACCCTGGAAGAGGCTGAAAAGATAGCAGAAGCTGCTGCATCATCGGTCCAGGGACCGGTTCGTCACCGTCGTGATGTGGGAACCATGGATGTCCTGAAGAAGAGGATAGATCACATGCAGGAGATTAGATGAAAAAAGATTTTGTCTCGATTCTTGATATATCACGTGACGAACTTGGCGAATTGATCGCAACGTCCCGCAGACTCAAAGAAGAGAGACGTGTCGGAGTTTTTCCTCCTCATCTTTCACAGAAGACCCTTGGAATGATCTTTGAGAAATCATCTACCAGGACAAGGATCTCGTTTGAAGTGGGCATGTATGAACTGGGTGGTCATGCCCTGTTCCTCAATCCCAAGGACATGCAACTAGGAAGAGGGGAAGCTATTCGTGATACTGCACGGGTCATGTCCAGGTTTGTTTCAGCCATCATGATCAGAGCAAACTCACACAAGAGTGTGACTGAACTTGCAGTCCATGCTGATATCCCGGTGATAAATGGTCTCTCTGATTGTGAACATCCCTGCCAGATCCTTGCAGATATTATGACTATAGTTGAGCATCTGCACCGGATAGAAAAAGTGACAATAGCCTGGGTAGGTGATGGTAATAATGTATGTAACTCGCTTATTCTGAGCACTATTCTCACCGGTATGGAGGTCAGAATTGCATGTCCCCCTCAGTATAAACCATCACTTAAATATATTGAACAGGCCAGGAGTGAAGGGGCAATAATAGAACTGGGAGAAGATCCCATTGCAGCGGTTAAAAATGCTGATGTGGTGATGACTGATACCTGGGTCTCCATGGGTCACGAGGAAGAAACAAAAGAGCGTGAAAAGATTTTTGCTCCATACCAAGTAAATATGAATCTTCTGAGTCATGCAAAACCAGGAGCAATTGTCATGCACTGTCTTCCCGCACACCGTGGCTGTGAGATCACCGATGAAGTAATTGACAGTAGCAGAAGTGTCGTATGGGACCAGGCAGAAAACCGGCTCCATGTTCAGAAGGCACTTCTCCTCCGATTACTGGCATAAGGCGAGATATAGCAGCAACAATATCCGTTTTTGTTTTTTGAAGACT
>NZ_DATMYY010000348.1:0-6319 GCF_035560735.1 Methanospirillum sp. | reverse complement strand
GGTCAGCTGTATCATCCTTGCATCTGTGAGTGCAATCAATGCAAGGAATACTGTTGAAGATAAGATGCATGGAACATACAACGCCGTCGGACTCAATTCTGCCGGCCAGATGACCCTTATCTTACAGGAAGGGATAGATCTCGTTAACATGGTGGCAACACGCCCGGCGAGCATTGATCTTCTTACAATAGAACAAAAATCCGGAGTAAATCAGGAGAAACGAACCACCAGTAATACCGGGTTTAAAACATCTGTTGCCAGGACCAGTGATGCTTTTGACAATGTCATGCTCGTCAACCTCGCAGGAGACGTTATCTCATCAAACATACCGGAGAACATCGGGAAAAGTTACAAGGATAGTCCATTGTTTTCTGAGGGGCAGAAAGGCAACTATATCTCAACCCCTTATCTGGATGATAAAAAAGTTCCAACACTTGGATACGCCACCAATGTAGTCGATTCTGAAAATAAAACCGTTGGAGTGGTTTTAGTAACTACGCCTATGGAAGCGGTAGAGAAGATCGTTCTCGATCCCTCAGGCCTTGGTTCAACTGCAACCGGCTCAATAGTAGACCTCAATCAGGGTGGGTTGATTATCAGCCACATGAAAGGGCACGATGACGTTTTCCTGAAAAGTAAAGTTAAAATCGATATGATTCAGGAGGAAAAACTAAATTATTGGCATAGTTTTGATGGTAAAGATGTACTTGGCAGCCGTTTTGCAATAAAAGAGAAGCCGGGGTGGTATCTTGTCTTTAGAGAAGACCAAGATGACGCTCTCAAAGATGTCAACGCCATGATTATGATGATGATCATTATCACGATCATTATCATCATCGCCGGAGTGACATTTGCCTATTATCTTGCCAGGAGCATTGCAACCCCGATCATCGCTCTTTCTAAGGCATCTGACGATCTCGCTCTTGGAGATGTCAACCAGGAGATAACATACGTCTCACCAGATGAACTTGGAACTCTGGCTGACTCATTCAGACGGATGATAGATAACTTTAAAGGGAAAACAGCAGTTGCATCAGCCCTTTCAGTGGGAGATCTGAGCGTTACAGTTCCGGTTGCATCAGAGAAAGACTCTCTTGGGCTCGCCATGAGTCAGATGAAAGATACCATTACCGGCATGGTAACCACTGTTAAGCGTATTGCAACCGCAGCAGAAGCAGGACACTTAAAGGAGAGAGGAGATGCTGGACAATTCCAGGGAGAGTATCAGAACATTATCTCTGGCCTCAACAACACCCTTGATTCAGTAATTAACCCGGTAAATGAAGCCATGCGACTTGCCGGTTCGTACGCAGAAGGCGATTATACAGATCGGATAACAGAAGAACTCGTGGTGAAAGGAGATTTCATCCCATTCAAAGAAGCTTTAAACCAAATCGGTATTGCAGGAAGTATTGCAATCGGCGGGGTGAAGAGCGAGGTTGAGAGTCTTACTGCCGGAATGGAAGAGACAACTGCCAGTGCAGAAGAAGTCGCAAGCGCCACAAATACCGTTGCACAGAGTTCATCTACAGTAAGCACTCTTGCTGAAAGGAGCGGCAATGGAATTGTTCAGTCCCTGAAAGCAATGGAAGATCTCTCCAATACCGTGACCGAAGTTGCAACAAAAGCTGAGCAAGCATCAGCACTGGCCAAACAGACTGTTGACCTCTCAGAAAAAGGTGCCACTCTTGCTGGAAAAGCAGAGAAAGGGATGGAAGGGATCATGCAGTCGGTTGATGAAACAAGTGAGATCATCACTGACATCACCAGCCAAATGGAAGAGATCGGCAAGATTGTGGATGTAATCACCGGAATATCAGAACAGACAGGCCTTCTCGCATTAAATGCAGCAATTGAGGCTGCCAGGGCTGGTGAGGCTGGCATGGGATTTGCAGTTGTTGCTGATGAAGTCAAATCCCTGGCTCTTGAGTCGCAGAAATCTGCAGAAAATATCGCTACAATCATTGGTAACCTTCAGAAGAAGTCACAACTTGTTTCAGACTCTATGAAAACTTCGGCAACAGAAGTTAAGGCAGGAAATACTGCAGTGACTGAAACACTGGAGGTCTTTACCCAGATTGTGACGGCAATTAATGAGGTTCATCACAACATGATGGAGGTTGCCGGAGCGACCGAGGAACAGGCCGCTGCAGTTGAAGAGATTACTGCAAGTGTACATGAGGTTGGAAATCTAGTGCAGAAGACAGCAGAAGAAGCAGTAGGTTCAGCAGCTGCTATAGAAGAGGTCACTGCCTCAATTGACCAGATCTCAAGAGCCATTTCAGAAGCTTCTATCTCTGTTCAGAGAATTTCTGGAGAGATGAATCAATTCACCACGGCCTGATGGAATAATATGGATCCTAGTACAGTTGAGGAGGCAGATATGGAGCAATTTGCGCCTGATCCAGGCATAAACCGGGGAAGAGGCCACACCTCCCACTCCCGAATTAAAGACACTGAACAGGTGGTTGAATTTGTTATCGGGGATGAGATGTTTGCAGTTGATCTCTTTGATACCAGAGAAGTGATTACTACCCCCACTGTTACACCAATTCCCAATGTTCCAGAGTTTATTACCGGGATGATAGATCTCAGGGGCGTTATCACAACGATCATAGACCTTCGGGTAATGATGCATATCACCCAGGAATCTACAGGAAAGAAACGTTCCAGGGTGATTGTGCTTGACAAAACTGTCAGTGAGAAGATGATTGGAATCCTGGTCGATGATGTCTATTCAGTCACAACGTATAGTAAGAACGATATTGATCAGGAAGCTCATTCATCCAGTGAGAGTTCGCGGGATATTCTCGGAGTTATACGTAAACATCGCAAGGATGGAAAAGGAAAAGACAAGAGTCTCCTTGTGATCTGGCTTGACATAAAAAAGATGATACAGCGAATAGAGAAGGATCTTTAGCCAGAGAGAATCAGGATTTTAAAAATTACAATAATCGGAGATATGATGGATTTGAACAATGTTGATCAACTGAGCACTGAAGAATTGAAATCAGTAATATCAACCCTTCAGGAAGAGCGTAAAGAATTAGGCATTTTTGTTGAAGAAATGGCCCTGATGAGGCAGAATCAGAAAGCCGGCGATATTGAGTGGTTCATACCTGTAGACAAATTCACCGGCGTGTACCGCACCATGGCAGAAGGGGTGAATGAGCAGGTTGGTGATCATATCGGGGTCAAAAAACGCATTGTAGAAGTGATACGGCACTTTGGTGAAGGGGATTTTTCTGTTGAGATGGAACAACTTCCCGGGAAAAAGGCATTTATCACTCATGATGTCAACCTGTTTCGATCTCGAATCCTCGAACTCTTCTCTGTTCTCAATGATTTAACCACCGCTTCTGCAGAGGGAAAATTATCAACAAGGGCCGATGTCTCAAAGTTTGAAGGAGACTGGAGAAACCTTGTGCAGAATATCAATCAGATGCTCGACGCCATCCTTCTCCCTATTGGAGAAGGAAACCGGATATTGAGACAGATCAGGGGAGGAGATCTTCGGGAGCGGGTCGAGATTGAATGTTATGGCGATCATGAGGAGATGAAAAACGCTATCAACGGAGTGCATCAATGGTTATCAGAACTCATCAAGTATGTCACGAAGATATCAGCCGGGGATATGACTGCCCAGATGAACATGGCATCTGATAAAGATCAGATCTATGAATATCTTATAAAGATGAAAGAGAGCATCAAAGCACTTGTTGTAGATGCAAACATGCTCTCTCAGGCAGCCATTGACGGAAAACTCGAAACCCGTGCTGATGCCACCAAACACCAGGGAGATTATAGAAAGATCGTAGAAGGAGTCAATAAGACCCTTGATGCGGTTATTGATCCGCTTAACGTTGCTGCAAATTATGTTGACAATATTTCAAAAGGAAAAATCCCACAAAAAATTACTGACACATACCACGGTGATTTCAATATCATCAAAAACAACCTGAACACCTGTATTGATGCGGTAAATGCCCTTGTCGCAGATGCGAATATGCTTTCTCAGGCAGCCATTGACGGAAAACTCGAAACCCGTGCTGATGCCACCAAACACCAGGGAGATTTCCGTAAGATCGTAGAAGGAGTTAATGAGACACTTGATGCGGTTATTAACCCCCTTAATGTAGCTGCAAATTATGTTGATCGAATCAGTAAGGGGGATATTCCGGTTAAAATCACCGATTCGTATAACGGTGACTTCAACACGATAAAGAATAATCTAAATACCTGTATTGATGCTGTTAATGCTCTTGTTTCAGATGCTGATAAATTGGCTAAAGCTGCTGTTGAAGGACGCCTGGAGACTAGGGCGGATGCAAACAAACACCAGGGAGATTTCCGTAAGATTGTAGAAGGAGTTAATGAGACACTTGATGCTGTTATTAACCCGCTTAATGTGGCTGCAAATTATGTCGATCGAATCAGTAAGGGGGATATTCCGGTTAAAATCACCGATTCGTATAATGGTGACTTTAACACGATCAAGGATAACCTCAACATCTGTATTGATGCAGTCAATGCTCTGGTTGCTGATGCAAATCTGTTATCAAAGGCAGGAGTTGAAGGGCGACTTCAAACCCGTGCTGATGCTTTAAAACACCAGGGTGATTTCCGCAAGATCGTGGAAGGAGTTAATGAGACACTTGACAGTGTTATCATCCCAGTCAATGAAGCACTCAGGGTTTCTAAAGAGTACGCAAACTCCAACTTTGCTGCACGAGTTGATCCTTCTCTCAAACTATCAGGAGAATGGATTGCATTTAGAGATGCTCTGAATGATATCGGAATCCAGGTCTCTGAGGCTGTCGGGCTCATCAATAAACAGGTAATAGATCTTGCCTCAAATGCAGAAGAGGCAACGGCAAGTACTGAGGAAGTGGCAGCCGGTGCACAACAGGTAGTAAGGATTACCGGGGAAGTCAGCAGTAACTCACGACAAGGAGAAGATAGCATCATCCAGGTGCTCAAAGCAATGGAAGATCTCAATATCACTGTTTCTGAAGTTTCAAGAAAGGCAGAGATGGTCTCAGTAACCGCAACCCAGGCCAACAACTTTGCAAAGAACGGTGTTGAACTTGCTCAGAAGTCTGAAACGGCAATGAATGAGATAAAACGTTCATCATCAGAGGTTGATCAGATCGTTAAAGACATTAATCAGAAGATGGATGAGATTGGAAAGATTGTCCGCCTGATATCCGATATTGCAAACCAGACCAACCTTTTAGCTCTGAATGCTGCAATAGAAGCTGCACGGGCAGGTGAAGCAGGACGAGGATTTGCCGTTGTCGCAGCTGAAGTCAAATCTTTGGCACAGGATTCCCGCAGTTCGGCTGAGAATATCGCAGATATGATAACTGATCTGCAAAATAAAGCGAAACTGGCAAATACTGCTATGGGGTATGCTGGTGAGACGGTGGAGGTTGGTAGTTCAGCCCTGCTTGAAACCCTGGATGCTTTCAACCAGATTGCTATATCGATTGATGAGATAACCAGAAATGCAACCGATGTAGCATCTTCATCAGAAGAACAGGCTGCATCTGTTGAGGAAGTTACTGCAAGTATTAATGAAGTGAGCAGTCTCATTCAAAGCACTACAAGGGATGCAGGAGATGCGGCTGCAGCAACTGAAGAAGCGTCATCCTCTATTGAGCAGATTAGCAGAGTTATCACGAATGTAAGTGGGATCGCTGATGTGGTCACAAAAGAGATGACAAAGTTCAGGATTTCGGAGTGAAGATGGAACTTGCTAATATTAGAACACAGTCAGGAAAGGAGGCTCAGGAAGATGAGGTGCAGGTTGTCGAATTCATTATTGGAGAAGACAAATTTGCAGTCAATCTTTTTGATGTCAGGGAGATCGTAGAGGCTTCAAAGATCACTCCTCTTCCTCATGCTCCATCCCACGTCAGAGGGATAATTGATCTTCGCGGAGAAATTACAACCATTGTTGACCTTCGGCAGTTACTCAGAATAAAGGCATCAAAAGATGCATCCACTGCAGATCTCAGGTTCATTGTAATGGATGATACGGTATCTTCACAGAAAACCGGTATTGTTGTTGATGAAGTAACCTCAGTGTTGAATGTTCCGGTGACAGATATCGATCAGGCAACAAAAGGTGGATCTGATGACGGAGGGCACATCCTTGGGGTTATTAAGAAAGAGGTAGGAGAGCGGGGAGAAAGCAGAAAAGAACTGGTAATCTGGATTGATGTCAGGGAGTTAATTTCTAACATGGGATGAACAACCTTGATTCAGAGATGCCAGATAATTCATGGAAAAACCTCTTCAGTGAAAGAATAATATC
>NZ_DATMYY010000347.1:0-5451 GCF_035560735.1 Methanospirillum sp. | reverse complement strand
CACTCATCCTGACAACTAAAGAAGGAGGGATGTGGTTAAAAATCCTCAAGTTTCTCTGTTGAATGAAAAGATGTTCAGCTGAAATAACCCGATCTACAATTTTAGCCACTGCTGTTTCTCCAAAAAGTTCATCAGGGGTTTTACTCTCCATCGTTGAAAGAGTCAGGATATTGTTGATAATCTGATTCATCCGTTTAGAATCAAGAATGACAACATCTAACAGTTTCTGAAGATGAGGATCAGTTACTTTCTTTTTAATATGAGGAATTAAAGCAAAAACAGATGTGAGCGGTGTCTTGAGGTCATGACCAATCTGAGTGATGAGATCAGTTTTAACAGTCAGTAGATGAGATATCTCTTCTGTTCGCTCACGAACCTTCTCATCAAGTTCCTGATTGAGGCGAGATAGTTCGTCAGAGAGTTCTTCTAGTGAGAGATTTTGTGCACTGAGCTGTTCGGCGTATTGTGTTATCTCCCATTCATAGTTTTTCTGGCTCGTAATATCATAACTGATCCCAGTCATCCGGATGGGACGGTTCTTCTGGTCTGTAACAACGATCGCATTAACTTTGAGATATCGTAATTCTGCACCAGAATTCTGAATACGAAATTCTGTATTGAGCTGTTTTTCTCCACGTATGGCAAGATCCACCTCCTCTTTTACCCGGGCTTCATCTTCTGAATAAATTCTATCGTACCAGTCATCATACGTTCCCTTGAAATCGTCCTGATGAATTCCATACTGGCGAAGCATCCAGTCATCCCAGTCAAGATGATTTCTGATCAGATCAAATTCCCATACGCCAAAATTAGCAGCATCAGCGGCGAGAGTAAGTCGCTGATTTATCTGTTTGATCTTTTTTTCAGCTAATTTCTGTTTGGTGATGTCAACCATCACCGTGAGAAAATATTGATTACCCTGCCCACTGATTATCTCACCAGATAGCAGTACATCTATAATTCCTCCATTTTTGCAGCGAATTTGCAGGTCAATATTTGAGATAAATGAAGAACTCTTGAGAAGTTCAGAAATAATTCCCGGTTGCTCCAGGTTTACATACAGATTCATATCAATAGGAGTCTTCCCAAGAAGTTCATCCCTGGTATATCCCAGTTTCTTCAAAAAGGCATTATTTAGATCAGTGAACTTTCTATCTGGCATAATTGACAATGCCATCAATGCAGGATTGTTGTGGAACAGGTGCTCAAACCACTGTTGCACCCTCTTACGTTCTGTTATCTCTGTCTCAAGTGCAACTGTCCGGTCTCGAACAATCTCTTCCAAGTGGAGTTGATATTCATGAAGGGAACGTTCAGCATATTTTTTATCGCTTATATCCCTGTTACTACCCCGCTGACCTAAATATGTCCCGTCCCTATTAAAAATGGGGAGACAGATATGGTGAATCCACCTGACCTCACCGTCCTTTCTGATGATTCGAAATTCGATACTCCAGGAATCTGATGAAATGATCTCATGATGAGCTTCTTCTCTATGTTTAAAATAAAGAGGGAGATCATCTGGATGGACAATCTTTTGTAATAGATCAGGTTCTTGAAGGAATTCCTCACGTGTGTATCCTGATACCCGCAAACAGGACGGTGAACAGTACGTAAATTGATTATCTGTTGTGATCCAGAACTCCCAGTCATAGGTATAATCTGCAACACGTTGGTACTTTTCTGCACTGGCAATCAACGCCAAATCGGTCTCTTTCCGGGACATTAATGTTCCGACAAAAGATACTACCGTAAGTATTCCATCAACCATATCCTTTGGCAGATCTTCTGGAGCATAGAGGGAGATCATCCAGATCCCCCGTATCTGAAATCCTACACTTACGGGTAATAGTACCCAGAGGATCTCGGGATCTATTTCATCCCGTTCAGTGGCAAGAAAGCCGGTATTACAAACCTCAATGGCAATTTTGATGATCCAAAGGGGTATATCTTCTTCGCTTGCTGGCTGAATAGTGTGAATCTGTATCTGGTTTTTCTCGTGAGGAGTGAAAGTTGCATATACGGCTACTTTAGCTTTGAAAAACCGGATAGTTCCACTCACCAGTTCAACTCTCAAATCTGCTTTAACCGGAAGTGTTGCCAGGTATTGCATGCAATGCATGCAGGAGAGTAACCAGTCCGATACAGTGGATTCATGATTGTTCATAGATTCTGTATCCCTGAAGATGATCCCATAGGGCATAAGTACAAATTTTGAAAGAAATACTCCTCAAAAAGTTTTGAGTGAGCCAGATTTACCAGTTTTATTGATCTCCGGATACTTTTACACATCATTCTCGCTTGATTTGATAGTGCCAGATCAAGACAGCCTGAAAGTGCTGTGTTTTCCAGGAGTTTTATTCTATCTGGAGATATCGATGGTAAAAGTCCGATTGCAATGGAATTTTCTATGTGAAGCGATTTTCCAAAGGCTCCTCCAACAATAACCTGGTTTAGATGACTAGGATCGAGAGAGGCCATCTGACATAAAATTTCCACCCCTGCACCAATGGCAGCTTTCGCCTGTTGTAAAACACCAATATCTTTTTTGTTAATATAAAGCGAAGTTCCAGGTATTGGAAGTTTTATTCCAGAGGAACTCACATCGCTGATAATTCTACCAAGAGAGTCAATATTACCTGATATGAGCAGTAACGCTACTGCATCAACCAGCCCGGACCCGCAAATTCCCTGTATGCTATTGCCACAGATAGTATCAACATTCCACAGATGAGATGATGGATCGGTCGTGATCCGGTATACTGCACCAGGATCTGCAGCCATGCCACAGGTGATCCCTTCACCTTCAAAAGCAGGACCACCTGCTGTAGAAGTAACCCAGAGGGTAGTGCCATCCCAAAGAGCTATCTCTGTATTTGTTCCAAAATCAATAAATAAGGATGTTCCTTGACCATCTAGAAGATGTGTATAAATAATTCCTGCCAGTAGATCGGATCCAATAAATCCACCGATGGGTGGGATCAGTTCGATCGATGGCCCTCCTGGCAGTCCGCACACATGGCACCATTCATCATGAGTTTCTGAACAAACCTGCATACAAGAATCCCACGAATCAGGATTAAGGAGTGAATCAGCACCCTTTCCATTTAGCAGTGCAAGCATAGCGGAATTTCCAACAACAAATATCTTTTGAAGCATTCGGTCAGGAATCGGGGTATTCAATTCACATGTGTACTGAGCAGCAGTGATTGCAGATATCACCCAGTTCTGTAGTTGTTTTGCATCTTTGGGTGTCCTTGTAGCACAGATCAGGCGGGTTATGACATCAGAACCGATTCTGGACTGGGGATTTTGACCTTCACATGCAGATATCAGTTTTCCATCCATACGACATAATGCCATAGAGATAGTAGTCGTACCCAGGTCTACTGCTCCTATAAATGTATTCAAAGAAGATTGTTCTTGATTCTGAATTGGATATGTACAGACATAATCAGGATGTGGTAATGGATGCCACTCTGATTTACGGGCAGGATTCAGGATGGATAAAGTAAGATCTGTCTTTGGAAATACCTGACAAGATAAGTGTACACCAGCATTACGCTCATCTTCGCTCAGATGTATCTGTTCTGTACTACTCCAACGTTCTAACGAATGTTTCTCAATCCGAACACGACAAAGCCCGCAGGCACCATTCCCCTTGCATCCTGATGCTACAATATTTCCAGCACCATTCAGGATATCTTTGAGTGATTTTCCTTCAGAGTATTGAATCTCATGCCATTGTTCCTGTAGATATGCTTTGATCACTGGCATTTCACGTCATCACCCTTCCCCTGGCTGAATTGTACAGAAGAATGAACCATAGCAGCAATATTGGCAGGAGGTGATTCTGGTGGAATTTCACATCCAGATGAGAGGATAAATCCCCTCCGTTCAGCAAACGTTTTGAGTAGTTCAAGGGATTTTTTTATGATCATTTCTGGTGTATCAGCAATGAAACTGACTGATGAAATATTTCCATTAAGGCACACCTGTGCAAGTTCCTGACATGCTTTTTGTGGAGACACACAATAGTCAAAGTTGGCGATATTCACTCCGATATTATCATACTGGTTTAGGATAGAACCTACATTTCCTGCGATATGAAGCCAGTTCGCATATGAACCGCTTTGTTTGAATGAAGCGAACAATTGAGTAAGGCGGGGTGCAATACATTGGCTAAAGAATGATGGAGGGATAACCTCCGGAGAGGCTCCGGGCTCAAATATCATAATTATATGAGCACCTGCGTTCAACTGGGCAATACCATACTGGTGAGCAATCCGGGTTGTGTAGGTTAGGAGCTGTTCAAATCGTTCAGGGTCATCTGCAGCCAGATACAGTGCGTTTTCAGTTCCCAAAAGATGGAGTGCCAGAGTCATAGGTCCTTGTACTAATCCAATGACCGGGACCATATCATTGAGATCTTTTCGGAGCGTTCTGATGGCGGTGAGCACATGGGGAACTCTTCCTGATGTTTTCATATCAGGAAGCGTGAGGTGGTCAAAGGCAGCATCTGTGGTGAAAGGTGGATGAGAAACTGATGGATAGTTGTCTTGCGGAAATCTGATTGTTGCACCAATAACTTCGGGTTCTATGCAGAGATCCAGGACACCAAATACTGCATCATATCTATAAAAGTGAAGAGCCTGCAGTTGATAGATTGCCGCCAGGTCACCGCTACGAACATAATCAATGATATGGGCTCCATTTAAAACTGCTGTGTGAGCGAATACCTGGGGAATCACCGGTGGACGATCAGTAGGCTGGAAGGATACCGCTGCTATGACCCGTTCTAACTGGTTCATCCCCCCTCCTGATGTTTATTCAAGTAGTTGATTGCATCAAATGCAGTCTGACAGACGTAGTCTACATTGAGATATTCAGAATCTGTCTGTTTTAATGCAGCTCCACCGGCTATGATCAGAACATGATGCATCCCCATATCAGAAAGCATCCCCCTGATCTGCTGAACCTGTGGAATAATACTGGTGATGAGTCCGCTGATACAGACTGCAACTGCCTGTTCCTGAATAATAGTCTGGATCAACATCTGCATGGGAACATCTTTTCCACAATCAACAACACGATACCTGTTACCGATGAGAGCCATTTTTACGATATGCTTACCAAGGTCATGAATATCCCCTTCTAATGAGGCAATAACTATTGTGCCCCTATGGTTAGAGGGTGGTGTTTCATCAGGATAAATTTCCCTGACTACACCCATAACTGCACGACCAGCAAGCATAATTTCAAGGAGATTGAACTCTTCCAGAGTACATTTGTGATCCAGACGGTCCATTGCCACCTGGATTCCTTCCTTGACAATCTCTTCTCCGCTAAATCCATTGGCCATCAACATTCGAGAGTAAGCCTGAGATTTAGATACATTTCCATCAAGAAGAAAATCAATCAAATAACTGAAATCAGTCCTCTCTCCATTGT
>NZ_DATMYY010000346.1:0-2924 GCF_035560735.1 Methanospirillum sp. | reverse complement strand
TCATTTTATGAATCTGCGCATTAAGACATTGCTTATTCTGGGTCTTACGCTCCTTGGAGCAATTGCGCTGATTCTTGGTCTTTCACACATAGTTTTGACAGAAAGTTATGCAGGGTTTGAGGAGAAGAGTACCCGTGACTCAGTTGTACAGGCCCTCAAAGTAATTGACTATGAACAAACACTCGTAGAATCAAAATGCGGAGAATGGTCGCGATGGAATGAGACCTATTTTTTTGTCAAGGGGGATAATCCGGCATACATTGATCAAAATCTAAACTCTGATTCATTTGAAAACCTTGGCGTAAATATAATGGTCTTTTTGAATCAGAGCCGTGGCGTTGTGTATGCAACCGGATATAACACCTCATCTCATCAGGCCCGTGAAATAAGTGACAACGAGCTATCTTCTATCCTCTCCACTCCATACCTCATTTCACATTATGCTCTCGTCAGCAGTAGATCCGGATTTCTCATCCCCGGTCCTGATCCACTTCTCGTTGTATCTCAACCAATTTTAACAAGCACATATGACGGACCCTCTACGGGTTTCCTCATCTTTGGTAAGTACCTTGATCCTGAAGAGGTTCACAAAGTATCTGATATCACTTCGCTTCATCTTTCAGTCGTTCCGGCATCAGGTACTGAATATGGTTCAGGACTGGATTGGGGGGATGTCAGGAATATGAGTTCTATCACTCCCCTGATACACTTCAATGTATTAGGCCCTGACAGAGTTGTTGGATCCATTCTGGTCAGGGATATTACAGGAGCAAAAAAGTTTCTACTGCAGGTTACCGGTGACCGGACTATCTACAATCAGGGTTTAATAACCATCGGGAGTTTTCTTGTTCTCCTGGTGGCTATCGGTCTGGTCTTTATTGTTATTACATTGTTGTTCATGGATCGTCTGGTTCTCAGGCGACTTGCAATTCTTATAACCTGTGCCCAAAAGAAAAATAAATCCTCTACCAAAATTTTTGAATCCCCGTTATCCAGCGGTGATGAACTCTCTGAACTTGCACATGCTCTAATTCCAGTTTTTGAGAGGGTAACCCGCTCGGAGGCAGAACTTCTTGAGGCATTGCGTAAGACTGAAGAGAGTGAACGTAAGTATCGTGAACTTGCCGATTCATTACCTGAGTTTGTCTTTGAAGTTGATTTATCAGGCCGCTTGACATTTCTGAACCGGCTCGGATTTCAGGTATCAGGATATACTCCTATAGACCTTGAGGAAGGATTATTCGCTAAAGAGCTGATTGCACCAGAAGACCAGGAACGTCTTGCAAAAAACATGGACCTGATTTTGGCAGGTGATAGGATATTAGGCCAGGAGTATATGGCAACCCGTCGGGATGGCACTCGATTTCCCATGGTCTTCTATACAATCAGAGTCTTCGACGATGAGGGAGTTATCGGGTTACGCGGGTTTGCTATAGATATCACTGAACGTAAAAAGATGGAAGTATCAAACCGGAAACTTGCTGATATTGTCCAGCATACTCAGGCAGGAATTATTACTGGTATCCATGACGAGGTTGATGTTATCAATCCAGCATATGCTTTGATGCATGGATACACCAGGGAAGAGATTTATGCTGTCCCTATGACCTCACTTTTCTCATCTGATTTACGTAAAGACTTTCCTGCATACCTCCGGAAAGCAGAGTTGTATGGACATTTCGTGTTCGAAGCAGATCATCAGCACCGGGATGGAACTCTCTTTCCAACCCTGAATGATCTTACACTGATCTCTGATATGGGTGGAATGCCATACTGGATCCTGAATGTACAGGACATTACTGAGCATCGGCTCGCATGGAAAATTCTCATGGAGAGTGAATCACTCCGTGAATCACATCGTCAGCTTAAAGATGTACTTTCCCGTCTTCCTGATGCAACATTTGTCGTTGATAAGGATGGATGGGTAATCCTTTGGAATGCTGCGATGGAGAGTCTTACCAAGATCACAGAAGATCAGATTATCGGTAGGGGGCAACAGGAATATGCGATACCATTTTACGGATATAAGCGACCCCTGCTTCTGGATCTTATTCTCAAACCTGCTCTTCTTACTGAACAATATTATACTGATGTTTCAATGCATGATGGAACGTTTTCGGTGGAAGAGTATCTTCCTGATACTGTAAATGGTCCAATGTATCTCTCGAGTGTTGCAAACCCGTTGTTCGATTCACGGGGAAGGCTTATTGGAGCGGTTCAGAGTATCCGTGATGTCAGTTCCCGCAAACTGGTTGAAGAAGCTCTAATGAGAACCAACGAGAAACTCAACCTACTTTCAAGCATAACAAGGCATGATATCCGTAACCGGATTACAGTGTTATTTGGTATCCTACCGATTGTAAAGAGAATGAGTACTAGTCCGGAGATGACTGAAATGGTTGAAATGCTTGAAAAAGCAGCATATACCATCAGGGATCAGATCGAGTTCACCGGTGATTATCAGGATATGGGCGTTCATGCTCCTGAGTGGCGGGAGATCGGTGAAATGCTTGATCAGATATCAGAGCAGGGATTAGTTGCAAATGATATTATTGAGAATAATCTTCATGGTCTGTCTATTTATGCTGATCCGCTTCTTGAGCGTGTGTTTTACAATCTGATTGATAATGCTGGGAGACATGGGGGTAATGTATCACACATTCGTGCATCTTACGTAAGAGATGATAAGCGGGTTGTGATAACAATTGAAGATGACGGAACCGGGATTCCCTATGATCTCAAGGAGCGGATTTTTGAACGTGGGTATGGGAAGAATACAGGTCTCGGTCTTTTCCTTGTCCGGGAGATTCTCTCGATAACCGGAATTACCATCAAGGAGATCGGAACATCAGGCAGTGGAGCACGCTTTGAGATTATAGTGCCAGATGGATGCTATCGGGTTATATCAGTTGACTCTATTTGAT
>NZ_DATMYY010000345.1:0-3916 GCF_035560735.1 Methanospirillum sp. | reverse complement strand
CTAGATATACATAAGGTATCATGTATCCTTTACATACGAAAGGTGAAGAATCATGTTCTGTTATCAATGCGAAGAAACTGCCCGGGGAACCGGTTGCACTGTAAAAGGTGTCTGTGGAAAGGAAGATCATACCGCAGGTGTTCAGGATGTCCTGATTTATATCTGTAAAGGAATATCTGCTAGAAACTTCCCGGCTATAGAAAAGGGAAGTGGGAACAAAGATGCAGGAGCTTTGATAACAGAAGCTCTCTTCGCCACTCTCACCAATACTAATTTTGATGATCAGAGACTTAAGGGGATGATCTCACAGGCTATTGCCATACGGGATGCCCTCCCTAAATCTAGTGATCATGAGCCGGATGCATGTACCTGGACTCCAAAGAATGATGAAGATATACAAGCCAAGGCAAAAGAGATAGCAACAGAAGCTAATGTCAACGATGATCTACATTCACTCCGGGCGCTGCTTCTCTTTGGGTTGAAGGGGCTCGCTGCATACTATCACCATGCAGAGATGCTTGGTTATACTGACATAAAGGTAACAAACTTTATGCAGAAAGGACTTGCTTCAACCCTTCAGACGCTCCCAACTGATCAGATGGTTGCTCTGGTTCTTGAATGCGGAGGTGTTGGTGTTACCACTCTTGCACTCCTTGATTCTGCAAATACGAAAACCTACGGAATTCCGGAGATCACATCGGTAAAAACAACGGTGGGAACTAAACCGGGAATCCTAATTACGGGTCATGACCTTCGGGATCTTGAACAGTTATTGGAGCAATCAAAAGACAGCGGAGTGGACATTTACACCCACGGTGAGATGCTTCCTGCAAATGCATATCCTGCACTAAAGAAATACCCACATCTGGTTGGAAACTATGGTTCTTCATGGTGGCATCAAAAAGATGAATTTGAAAAGTTTAATGGCCCGATTGTAGTCACCACGAACTGTATCGTTCCCCCAAAGGACTCATACAAAGATAAGATCTATACCACGGGCCCGGCTGGTTTTCCAGGTGTGAAACATATTGAAAAATCACCTGATGGAACAAAGGATTTTTCAAAGGTTATCGAATATGCAAAAACCTGTCAGCCTCCCCAGGATCTGCATTCACATGGGCGTGATCTCATTACCGGATGTGGTCATGACGCAGTTCTCGCTCTCGCAGGAACTGTCATCGAAGCGGTTAAGAAAGGCGACATAAGGCGGTTTATTGTGATGGCAGGATGTGATGGACGCCAGAGCGAACGCGAATATTATACTGAGTTTGCCAAGGCCCTCCCGAAGGATACCATCATTCTTACTGCCGGGTGTGCCAAATTCAGGTACAATCACCTGGATCTTGGAACAATCGGTGGGATACCACGGGTCATCGATGCAGGACAGTGCAATGACTCCTACTCGCTTGTTGTGATAGCCCAGGCTCTGGCCAATGCCTTTGGTGTAGAAATCAACGAACTTCCAGTATCATACAACATTGCCTGGTACGAACAGAAGGCTTGCCTGGTCCTGTTAGCCCTGTTGCACCTCGGAGTAAAGAATATCGCCCTCGGACCCAAACTTCCCGCATTTGTATCACCAGGAGTACTCACTGTTCTGGTTGAGAACTTCAACATCAGTAAGAACAGCACTGTTGAAGAAGATATAAAACGGATGATTCCAGCGTAAGTAAAAAAACCGGAGCAATAGGGAGATACGAAAAAATGGCAGAGAGAAAAATTGTCTCTCACTAAGCCATTTTAAAAGGGATCCGACAAACACAATTCGTTTGGTATTGTGGTGAGAATGGAATTCAACTCAGAAAGCCAGAACACATCTGGCAAACAAGGAAGGTCACGCGATGAACTCCGTGCCAAGGTTCTCAACCTGAAAGACCTGGTGGGATACCAGGATGGTTCGGTATCCAGCAGAATGATTGTAAACACCAGGGCAGGTTCAATAACCCTCTTTTCATTTGATAAGGATGAAGGATTATCAGAACATTCCGCTCCGTTTGATGCTATAGTAACCATCCTTGAAGGTGAATGCGAAGTCTGGATCCAGGGAGAAACACATCAGATGAAGGAAGATGATACTATCATATTTCCTGCAAATATACCCCATGCCTTGAGTGCTGTAACAAGATTCAAAATGTCCCTGACCATGATACGGGATACTGAACATGACTGATGATAAGGATGGAGTCTACTGTAAAGTCTGTGGAGGGATTATACCAAAGAACACCACAATTGGATCAATTGTAGTTGATGGAAAGGCCACCGGCATAAACCAACTTGATTATATCCTGAATGAAGTTGCAGCCCTCCAAATGCACAGTGAGAATGAAATCAAACAGGAACTAATTACCCGTGCGAAAAATCTCAACTATATTCCTACGAAGATTACAGAAAAGTATGAAGTTGCCCTGTTCAATGAATATATAAAGCGGTATCAGTGACCGGATTGAAATAGTTCTTCCTCTACTCAATTATTCTGATTCACACCATCTCGATTAACTCCTGATAATACCGTTTTAATCCGGTCCGCCATTCTTCACGTGAGACAGCAACCGGAGCGTGGTTACAGAGTCTGATTATCCGGTCTGCACCCGCAATCAACAGTTCCATTCCGGAGCCAGCAATTATCAGGCTTGAGTCACCTAGCCAGTTGCGATCTTTGTTGATTAAGGATGCCAGGGAATAAACCTGTGAATCCACGCTCATATAGCATGGATGGAGTAGATTCTGTGCAGACCGATCTTCATCGATGATGATATACGGAGATCTCTTTTTGATTGCTTCCTTTATTCTGAACGCCATGGATGCTGAACCACTGCCATGACCTGAGGCACAACTCGGAGTACCATCCATGCCAGGTGGAAGACTGCCAAAGAATGGTGTAAGATCAACTCCCTTCAATTCGATGTTGGTAGAATCAACAGAGACACCACCGGGAAGAGTGACCAGATATTCTCTTCCATCTCCGGGAGCATGAATGTCTTGACCGCAGTAAATCGCCTGTAGGAGTGATGATTTTCCCTGGGCATTGGATCCGGTAATTGCAAACAATTCGCCCCTTCTAATACCAAGTCCGGTTATCATCTTGTTCGAACCGGGAAGATAAACCTCGACTGGATCCAATTCAGGCGGACAAACAAAAGGAATGTGAACACCACGCTTGGGCCCTGCAACACGTTCCCAGCAGCGGTAACGGGTATATTCTCTAGCAGGTCTTGTACCATCCCCAATAAAGGAGACCAGCCCGAGTCCTGGAAGTTTGTCCAGAAGAGTCTTCTGATCTATGACCACCTCCCATGTATGCTTAATCTTTCCAGGTGGAGTTGAATTCACAGTATCTGATATAGCCTGTGCGTATGATACAAACTGATCTACAATTTCGGGAACTCGTGACAATGAATGTTCTCGATATGGAACTGCCCCCTGAAGAATCAGGTGTATTGTTTGATCTTTGAAATAATTCTGATCATCAGGATGCCACAAACATGTTGCGATTGAAGATGGAGATGAGATAATAGTACAGGGCTCAAGATTAACCAGGTATCGCGACTGGTTCCCGGTGTCAACCCCATATAATGCACCAAGATCATGGGAAGACTGTGCTTTTTGTTTACAGTATTCAATGGCTGCCTGGACTCCTCCGACTGAACCGGAGAGGGGAAGAGATATCTCATCAAATATTCCGGTTTTAATTACCACCGGAAGTGCAAAGTGGAGATCCTGCTTATCAGGAGAAGGAACGATGTAAGCATCTGTAACAAGCCTTGCATGTGTATCAGCAGCAAAATCAGGAGTTCTGATCTGGTGCAGTATTTCAGAGAGATATGAATTCCAGTTAGATGTCATGCGATTCAGGGAAGACGAATTATTAATCTATCTACTTTAGGAATTGACATCAAGAAGTGCGGAAAAACAAATG
>NZ_DATMYY010000344.1:0-2364 GCF_035560735.1 Methanospirillum sp. | reverse complement strand
GATAAAGACAGAACACAAAATTTTTATTGTTTTCCGGATATCTTATTTGAGGTCATAATTATGGCAGATTTACCAATTGCAGCAGTAACGAGAATAGCAAAAGCAAGTGGAGCAGAAAGAGTAGGCAGTGATGCAGCAGAACTACTCGTATCATTAACCGAAACCTACATTGGAAAGGTTGCTCAGGAGGCTAACAAATTAGCCGCTCATGCAGGTCGAAAGACAATTAAGGCCGAAGATGTTGAGATGGCCATATCAGGCATCTAATTTTTTTATCCCATTATAGGATCAGAGATCCCGGCCCGGACAATATCTGAAAGGTTATGTGCAGTCAGATCCTGTATCCTGAAATATCTTCCATGAGTATGTTCAGCAATGATTCTGCAAAACCCTAGTTGAATTCCAAGTCCGCTATTCTGCTCTTCTGTATCAATAATGAGTGATTGTATCCCTGCTTTTGCCATATCTTCTGATACATCAATAATTTCAGACTTAATTGATCCCTGGACACTTACATTTGCTCTGCCGTCTGATATCAGAATAAGAGTGGGAACCAGTGAGGGATATTTGAGTTTCTCATTCATCAAAACCTGGAATGCTTTTAACAATCCTGATGCCAGTGGAGTTCTCCCACCGGTTGGAAGTTCACAAAGCCGTGAATATGCAAGATCGATGCTTGATGAGAGAGGGAGGATGAGATCTGCCTGCATTCCTTTAAAGGCGATGAGTCCTACCCGGTCCCTGTTCTGATATGAATCTTCAAGAAGTGAAAAGATGGCACCTTTTGCTGCCTCCATTCGCATCCGGGCTCCCATGGATCCGGATGCATCTACCACGAAGAGGCATGCCGTAGCTGTTTTTCCCACCCGGAATTTCTTTAAGAGTTCATCCTTTCTGATGACCACAGCCATTTTTTCTGTTTTCCTGTCATGCTGCAGGTGAGCAACAGATCGAATTGTTGCATCAAAAGCAATGTCTGTGCTTTGTGGAGTACTGAAGGCTTTAACGTACTTTCCTCTTGGATCAGGACCTGATGTTTCAAATCGCCTGCCCTGTGCGTAACGCTCCTCTATCTTCAACACACCAGGAGGTATCACCTGCTTTGCGTCTATCGGCGATCCGATAGCGTGAACAGTACTATTTGCATCATCAGAAGAAGGGGACGTTGACTGTTTATCCGAGGGTTGGTCTGACTGTCCGGATGGAGATTGTAATGAGCCCTGATTCTCTAAAGATTTATTTTCTTCTTTAGGTTGATCCTGTGGTTTATCTGGCCCATTCATCAGATCATCCAGACGATCATGATCGATCTTTGGTTCTTCAAATGGTCTTTTCCGCATCCTGTGTGGGAGAGCAAGTTCAATTGCTTCTTTCAAATCCGTTGAGTTCACTGTCTCATGACCTTCAAATGCAGCGATGGTCCGTGCTGTTCTGACAATGGTTATCTCTGCACGATGTGTCTTTACACCCAATTCAATGCATATTTCAACTGCTTTTCTGATGAGATCATCCGGAATAAGGACCCGTTTAAGCAGATCTTTTGCTTCTAAAATCTTTTGTGCCAGTTTATTTTGAAGAGGCTGATATTTCTCACTAAACCCCCATGGGTCAGCAAGATACTCTTCAGCAGTTCGGACAATTGCAATTCTATCATTGGGATTGTCGAGAGTTTCTACTGTCACCTGAAGTCCGAATCTGTCCAGAAGCTGTGGGCGTAGTTCCCCTTCTTCTGGGTTCATGGTGCCAATAAGGATAAACCGTGCCGGATGAGAAAATGAAATTCCTTCTCTTTCTACTGTATTTACACCCATCGCAGCTGCATCGAGAAGAAGATCAACAACATGATCATCCAGCAGGTTTACTTCGTCGATATACAGTATTCCCCTGTTTGCATCTGCAAGAATCCCTGGTTCAAGGGATTTAATCCCCTCTTTAAGAGCTGACTCAATATCGATAGTCCCAACTACCCGATCCTCTGTTGCACCTACCGGGAGATTGACAACCTTTACCTGTCTCCGAATTTCAGTGGGAAGGAGATGTGCTTCCTGTTTTGCCTGACAAAGTTCGCATAGTTCATCTGGAGCATCTGGATCACATGAGAACGGACATCCTAATATCACCTGTATGGAAGGTAATATTTCGGAAAGTGCCCTGACAGCGGATGATTTTGCAGTTCCTTTCTCTCCCCTGATGAGAACTCCTCCTATTGAAGGATTAATAGCATTGAGAATGAGGGCTCTTTTCATCTGGTTTTGGCCAACAATCGCCGTAAATGGCAAGAGAGGTTTTTTAAGATGTTGAGGCATTTGAAATTTTCACCGCGATTATTCTGAATAATTTTTTACAATGATCCTCGTAGTAATC